>CAIUZX010000607.1 GCA_903903715.1 uncultured Caulobacterales bacterium | reverse complement strand
TCTGCCTCAGGCCATCGGCGCCGCCTTTGATCAGTCGGCAAGGGTGATCTGCATCGAGGGCGATGGCGGGATCATGCTGAACCTTCAGGAACTAGCGACCCTGTCGCATCACGCCCCACTTGGCTTTGTGCTCTTCATCCTGAACAACGATGGCTACGCCTCAATCGCCAATTCTCAACTCCGGCATTTCGGACATGCCGACGGCGCCGGACCGGATACGGGGGTCTTCATTCCGGATTTCGCCGCGCTGGCCGCGGCCTTCAGGCTGGCCTATGCGCCCGTCCGTTCGCTGAGTGAATTGACGTCTCTGATCCCGACCCTGTCGCGCGACGCCCCGCCGATCATCGTCGATCTCCATGTTAGCCGAAACGAATCTCGCGGGCCGACGGTCAAGACCATCATTGAAGCCGACGGCAAGATCCGCTCATCCTCTTTGGCCAACATCGCATGGTAGCCGTGGAACAGATGTTCCGCCTCGATGGAAAGATTGCGGTGATCACAGGCGCGTCCCGTGGCATTGGGCACGCCCTCGCTGACGCTCTCGGTCGAGCCGGCGCCGCCTGCGTCGGTCTAGCGCGATCCGCGGGGCCGGTGACGCCATTCACATCGAGCGTGACCTATATTCCAGCCGACATCACTGTCGATCCCGTGACCGTGATCGACGCCGTTGCACGCCAGCATAGCCGGATCGACATCCTGATCAACGCGGCGGGGATCAGCCTGGCGACAACAGCGCCGGAGATGGCGATGCAGGTGTTCGACCAGACGCTGCAGACCAACCTTCGAGCGGCCTTTGCCGTCTCGACTGCCGCCGCTCGTCACATGCCGCCGGGATCCTCCATCATCAACGTCACCAGCATCGGAGGCCATCAGGGTTTCCCCGGCAATCCGGCCTATGTGGCGTCGAAGGGGGGGCTCCGAATGTTGACGCAGGCCATGGCCGTGGACCTTGGCCTGCGAGGCATCAGGGTCAACGCAATTGCTCCGGGCTATATCCACACTGACATGACCGCGATCAGCCACGCCGACCCGGTCCTGCACGCCCAGCGCGCTGGACGGACCTGTCTTGGACGGTGGGGCGAAGTGGACGACCTTGTCGGGCCCGCTCTCTTTCTCGCCAGTTCCGCGTCCTCCTACATGACCGGACAGGATCTGGTGATCGACGGCGGCTGGACCGCCAGGGGATTGTGATGTCCGCTGCACATCGGATCGGCTTCATGCAGGGGCGTTTGTCGCCGCAGATCGACGGCATGATCCAAGCGTTCCCCTGGGATCGCTGGGAGGGCGAGTTTCGCGACGCCGAGTCCCTCGGGTTTCACCTGATGGAATGGACGCTCGACCAGGCGCGCATTGACGAGAACCCTCTCATGACCGCGGTAGGGCGACAGCACATCCTCGCCCTGTCTGAACGGCATCGCCTGGCGGTCGCCTCCATTACGGGAGACTGCTTCATGCAGGCGCCCTTCTGGAAGGCTTACGGGAAGGCCCGCGACGAGCTTCTCGCGACAGCCGCCGCGGTGATCCGGAACGGCGCAGACGTCGGCGCGCACATCGTGGTCGTGCCTCTGGTCGACAACGGCGGAATCGACACTGTCGAAGACGAAAACGCGCTGCGCGAAGGCGCCCTCGCCCTCACCCACGTGCTGGCGGCGACAGGCAGCCGGATCGCCTTCGAGTCAGACTTCGAGCCGCATCGTTTGGCCCGGTTCATCGACACGTTTCCCATGGATCTGTTCGGGATCAACTACGACATCGGCAACAGCGCCAGCCTCGGCTGGGATCCGGTGGTTGAAATCGGCCTGCTCGCCGATCGGATCATCAATGTGCATGTCAAGGATCGCCTGTTGGGCGGGACAACCGTACCCCTCGGCGAAGGCGCGGCGGCGTTCGACACCGTGTTCCGCAAGCTCAAGGATGTCGGATATGCTGGCCGCTACATTTTGCAGACCGCCAGAGCGACGGACGGAGACCATCTGGGCGTCGCGGATCGCTATCGCCGGATGACCATCAGCTGGATCGACACCCCATGAATCTCGAACTGCAGGGCAAGATTGCTCTCGTGGGCGGGGCCAGCCGCGGGATCGGGCTGGGCGTCGCGACATCGCTGCTGAACGAAGGGAGTCAGGTCATTCTCGTCGCACGCGACGCCGCAGCGCTGGACCAGACCGTCGCCGACCTCGGTGACCGTGCGACGGCGATCGCAGGCGACCTGTCTCTAGCTGAAGACTGCGCGAGGTTGGCGGACGCCGTCCGCAAACGGTTCGGCGGGCTTGATCTGCTTGTTTGCAATGTCGGCTCGGGAACCTCAGTCCCTCCGGGTCAGGAAACGGTCGCGGAATGGGGGCGTATGCTGGAGATCAATCTCCTGAGCGCCGTCCGCTTGATCGACGCGATGCGACCCGTGATGGCGGGACGTCAGGACGGCGCGATCGTCTGCATGTCATCAATCTGCGGGCGAGAAGCGCTGGGCGCCCCAGTGGCCTATTCGGGCGCAAAGGCAGCCCTGGAGGCGATGGTCGTGAACCTGTCGCGCCCCCTCGCTGCGGAAGGTCTTCGCATCAACGCCATCGCACCGGGCAACATCCTGTTCGAGGGGGGAGTCTGGGACCGCAAACAGACCGAAAACCCTCAGGGCGTCCGGCAGATGCTGAACGCATTGGTGCCCCAGTCGCGGTTTGGGACGCCTGCGGACATCGGAGACGCTGCGGCCTTCCTTTTGTCCCCACGTGCTGGCTTCATTACCGGAACGACGCTGGTCGTGGACGGAGGTCAGACCCGAACATGACACTTTCACCCCCAATTCCGCCCTACGGAGCGCGCGCCTTCGACCTGACCGGCAAAACGGCGCTGATCACCGGGGCGGCTGGCCTTCTCGGACCGGAACACGCCGCAGCCCTCGCCGAGATGGGCGCGCGCGTGGTGCTGACGGACGTGGATGAGGCCCGGCTGGACAGGGCACTGGAAGCGTTGCGCTCTCGCTACGGCGACCTGATCATAGCGTGCTCGATGGACGTCACCTCGGAAACGTCGATAAGCCAGGTCCGGGACAAGATGGGGCCGGTAGACATCCTGGTGAACAACGCCGCCGTCGACCCGAAGTTCGACCGGTCTTCAGGTAAGACGGAACTCAGTCGTCTCGAACATTTTCCACTCGCCGACTGGGATCGACAAATCTCGATCGGCCTGACCGGCGCCTTCCTGTGCGCGCGCGCATTCGGGACCGATATGGCCGCCCGTCGACAGGGTGTGATCCTGAACATCGCCTCGGACCTGTCCGTGATCGCCCCGGACCAGCGGCTCTATCGCCGTGATGATACGCCAGCGAGCGCTCAGCCCGTCAAGTCGGTCACCTATTCGGTGGTCAAGACCGGCCTGATCGGCCTGACGCGCTACCTGGCGGGCTACTGGGCGGGTCAGGGCGTGCGGGTCAACGCCCTTTCCCCCGGTGGGGTGTTCAACGACCATCCCGAGGATTTTGTGGATCGCTTGAGTCAGTTGATCCCGATGGGACGGATGGGACATCTCCAGGAATATCGAGCTGCGGTGCAGTTCCTCTGTTCGCCGGCCTCAAGTTACATGACCGGACAGAACATCGTCATCGACGGCGGCCGGACCGTTCTGTGAACCGCGTCGCGCCAGTACAGTAGGGCCCACGCCAGTCATCGGCGTTTTCCGGAGAATGCCTCACATGACCGTCAATGGTCGCCTGTCGAAAATTGAACTGAAAACGCAGTTCCAGACTGGGATCGCAAGCCGCGAGTCCCGTCTCCTCGGACTGGCGGATCTCACGACGAGCGATAGCGCTATCATCTACGCCTATGGGATTAACGGCCGCGCCCTGGCCGCGCAGCTTCGATCGGCAGGGGTTGAGCCGATCATATTTGACAGTTCGGAGCGTGTCCGACGGCAGGCCGAGAACGACGGGTATTTGACGACGTCGGCCATCGACGTGGACGCGCCGCTCATTGTCGCCGTCGGACAACACCAGATCGAAGTGATGGCGAGCCTGAAAAGGCCGGCCGCTTACTTTCATGAGGCCTTGCATGTTCTCGATCTGAACTTTGTACTCAGTTCGGCCAGGTCCTATTCTGACCTTCTGTCCAGACGCCTGGACGATGTAGACGCGGTCTATCAAGCCCTGGACCCCGGAGGCGCCGAGCGCTTTCTCGAAGTGCTTCTGTATCGGGCCAGCTTGGACCCCGCAAAGCTTCTGAACAGGTTTTCCTTCGCGGACATGTGGCGGCCACCGGTAGAAGGGCTTCGAGTGGAAAGCTTCTGCGATATCGGAGCCTATGACGGCGACACACTGATTTCCACCAAGGCGTTGTTTCCCAGCCTCAAGCGCGCCTTCACCATCGAGCCTTCGGAAGCGCTTCAATCAGCCATCTCCGCTGTCGCCGATCGCCTGGGCGTCGAGACCTCCCGATTCTGCGGCGCGGCCTGGCGCCGGAACGCGCGCCTTACGGCGGACGAGACCTTCAACGGCATGTTTCTTGTCCGAGAAGACGATATCGGAGAGATCCATGCGGCGCCGCTGGACGAACTTCTGTCGGGTGAAGCGTTTGACTTCATCAAGATGGATGTCGAGGGCGCTGAACGCGATGTCATCGCCGGCGGAGAGGCGTCCCTGCGTCGGGCGCGTTGCGTTGCGGTGGCCGCGTATCATTTCGCGGACGACCTTGTCGACCTGCCCCTGAAGCTGCTCGACCTCCTGCCCGCCTCAGACGGTTGGAGGCTCACCTTCAGTCACTCCTCGCAAGTGTTCGCGGACTCAATCTTCTACGCATACCGCCTTTGATCTAGGCGTTCCAACGACGCACGATCTCGGCGCGCAAGACCTCGAGGCGGGCGAACTCCGCCACGCCGTCACCGTGGACAAATAGAAAATTGGTTTCGACCGTGGCGTCGTCAATCTCGCCGATCTCGCGGACATCGCCCTTTCCAATCGCGAAGCACCGGTACCCCAGCGACGTCAAACGATCGATCACGATGTTCGGATGATAACCAAATCGCTGTGACCACTTCCGGAGCAGTTCGAACATCATCACGGGCCGGTCCCGCGTGATCACGCCCATCGCCCCGTCAAGCACCATCAATTCGGCCCCTTCCACGTCGCATTTGATCACGTCCACCTTCGCAACGCCGTGTTGCGCTGCGACGAGATCAAGAGTTGTCACCGGGCATCGAACCACGTCCGATGGTAGGTCGGGATGCAGGGGACGCGCCGACGCCGCGCTCGGGAACGCCGTCGGCACAATCAGCTCCATTTCACCCGGCGCGGCGCCCAGCGCGCAGGACCAGACGGAAATCACATCCGCAAGCCCGTTCAGCGACACATGCGCGACCAGCTCGTCACGCGACTGCGGCACCGGCTCGATCGCGTACACATGACCCGCGTGCTGACGGAGCACCCGGCCTATATGAAGGCTGAACCAGCCGATATTCGCGCCGACGTCGACGAACACGTCACGCCCCTCGCAGAGCGCCGTTAGGATCTTCGTCTCTTCCGCTTCGAAGTCGCCCTGGCAGAAGGCGATGGCCGCCGCGGAACCCTCGTCGCCTTCATGCAGGCGAAGCCGCACGCCTGAAGCCAGATTCAAGGTGACTCCGTCCGGCCTGACGTCGACCCCGGCGACTCCGCTCCCCACCAGGGCTTCAGCGATCTGGACACACTGGTTCGAAGCCCCGCTAAAGGCCCGTCGAAGCGCGCTGCGGTCGATGTCTCCACGTTGAAAGGCCGCGCGCAACGGCGTCAGCCGAACGCCTTCCGGCGCAGTGGACTGCGTCAAACCTCGGCACTCCTTCAGAACGACTCGCGCAATACAGCGCCACGGGACTATATCCGGCGCGACGGTCGCATGAAGCCCGTATCGCTCATCCGAAAGTTTCGCCTATGTCCCGCATCGTGTCTGAAGACGTGAGCCACATCCTCGCTGCAGATCTTCCCTGGGAACGATTTGCCGGCAAGACGACGCTGGTCACAGGCGCGGGCGGCCTGCTTCCCGCCTACATGGTGATCACGCTCTTGCACTTGAATGAGCGCCTGTCGGCGCCTTGCACTGTTGTCGCCGTAGTCCGTGATCGCGACCGCGCAGCCGTCAGATTGGGCCCTTACCTTCACAGAACGGACCTTCAACTGATTGAATCCGATCTTAGCCGTCCGTTCTTTTACGACGGGCCGGCGGATTTCGTCATTCACGCCGCCAGTCCCGCCTCGCCGGCCGCCTACCTGCGCGACCCGGTGGGGACGATGCTGGTCAATGTCGTAGGCGCCCAGTCCGCACTGGAGATCGCGGTAAGACGTCGCGCAGAGAGCGTGCTGATGTTCTCCAGCGGAGAGGTCTACGGCGAGACGGGAGACGTGCTGGTCCACGAGAACGCGTTCGGATATCTCGACCCGGCCACGGTCAGGGCCTGCTACGGGGAAGGAAAACGCGCCGCGGAGACGCTCAGCGTCGCCTACGCGATTCAACATGGCGCGCCAGTCAAGATTGTCCGTCCGATGCATACTTATGGACCACTGATTGATTTGGCGGACGGCCGCGTATTCTGTGATTTCGTTGCAGACATTCTTGCGCGTCGCGACATCAAGGTGAACAGCGACGGCCTGGCCAAACGCCCATTCTGCTACCTCGCGGACGCGACCCTGGGTTACTTCACGGTGCTGCTCAAAGGCGTGGACGGAACGCCCTACAATGTGGGGAACGATCTCGCCGTTCTGACAATTCGAGACCTGGCAACGACCCTGGTCACCGACGCCTTCCCGGAACTCGGGTTGCGGGCCGCCTTTCCGAAGTCAAACCCGACGAAGCCCAGCCCGATCACCGGCGGCCGGCCGGATGTCTCCCGGTTGCGCGCTCTGGGATGGGCCCCGACCACAGGTGTGGTCGAAGGCTTTCGTCGCACCGTCGAAAGCTTTCAACGCTGAACTCCCGTGCGGAGCGACATGCGATTGTAGCCATTGGTGAATCGGCATTAAACATAATGTATGAAATTGAGGCTCGCACCGCTGAAATCGTCGCGTCCAGGATTGCAGCAGTTCAAAGTCATCCCTTGAGCGACGCTTGCGGTTTGCTCGAGTTTTTCACCAATAATGCCAGGGTACAGGGGACAAGAGATGATCGCAGATGGGCTCAAATCAAAGCTCGGCGTAGAACCTGCGCCGGAGCGGGTTTGGGCTGCACCCGTCGCGGTCACCGTCATCGGTGAGATCGGTATCAATCATAACGGCGATATCGATATCGCCCGCCGCTTGATCGACGCCGCCCACGTCGCGGGTTGCGATGCGGTCAAATTCCAGAAGCGCACGATCGAAAGCGTCTATAGCGCGGAGGTGCTGGCCCAGCCGAGAGAGAGCCCCTGGGGCGCGACCCAGCGAGATCAGAAATTCGGCCTCGAGTTTTCGGAAGCTCAATACGACATCATCGACGCCCATTGTCGCGCGCTGAAGCTGCCGTGGTTCGCGTCCGCGTGGGACCTCGGCAGTCAGGCTTTCCTGCACAAATACAATACGAAATTCAACAAGATCGCTTCCGCCTTAACGACCCACATTCCCCTGGTCGAGGCGGTCGCGGCCGAGGGTAAGCCGACGTTCCTCTCCACCGGAATGTGCACCCTGGCGGACATCGACCGGGCCGTATCGATTTTCCGCGCAGCGAAGTGCCCTTTCACCCTGATGCATACTGTGTCGACCTACCCCACGCCGTCCACCGATCTCAATCTGTCCGCGATCAGGAGTCTGCAGCAACGGTACGGGGTCGAGGTCGGCTACAGCGGACATGAGCAGGGCATAGAACCCTCCCTCATCGCCGCCATGCTGGGAGCCGTTGCGATCGAACGGCACCTCACCCTTGATCGCAGCATGTATGGGTCGGATCAGGCCGCGTCGCTCGAACCGGCGGAATTGACGCGTCTTATTCAAGCTCTGCGCGATCTACCGCTCTGGCTCGGCGACGGTCAGAAGCGGCTGATGCCGGGTGAAGCCAGCGTGGCTGCAAAGCTCAGATATTGGGAAAACTGACGGAGCTCCGGCCAGTATTATTCTTGACTAGCTGTCAAGCAATCCTGAAATCAGGAAGCGGAATGAGCAAAGAATTCACCTGGCCCTGTACTGAAATCCGAGCATCTGAGAGATCTGTACAGCCGGCAGTTACGATATTCGTGCCGACTTTCAATCGCCCTATTGAGCTGTCTCAATGCATTGAAAGTATCGCGGCTCAAATCACTGCCGATCTTGAAGCGGAGGTGCAACTCATAATCAGTGATAACGCCTCGAGGCCCGACCACATCAGTATCATTCGGCATCTTGCTGAAAAATATCCTTTTATTGATTACTATCTACATGCAGAAAATGGACTGACACTCGCCCAATTAAGCTCTGCGCCGTGGCGAGCCAAGGGGCGATGGTTGTGGATCTTCGGAGATGACGACCTCCTGTTGCCAGGCGGCGTCCAACACATCATCGACATACTGAAAAGCGAAGAACCTGCGTTCCTGTCGTTGAACCGGGTAATTGTCGACGTCAAACTTGAGCGCGTTGTTCGTTCGACCAAGAACGACTGCCCGTCCGCCCGATTTGACTCGTTCATTGACCTTTTGAAGAATGTTGGCGTCGATCAGCTTTCATTTCTATCAACTCAAATCGCAAACACTGAAGAATTCAGACAAATTGATATTGAAAAATACATGCGCACAACATGCTCGTATTTTCAGATTGCGAGCTATCTGGACGCCTATCACGCTCACTCTGCCTACTATGACAGCCATGCATTCGTCGTACACAGATGGAATACGGAACCGGAATCGGTAACGACGCACTCAAATAACTTCTTTCATTTGTCCGTGACCCTCCCTGCTCTGATGGCGGAGGTCCGGGACCAACACAGACTTCCGAAGGACTTGTTCGAGACAATCAGCGGGGCGAAGTTCCTGAAGGACTTCGCCCCCTCAAAGATCACCTTTGTCGACAACATCCTTGAATATCTCTGGCGAAATGTCGGGATGAACATGGAATTGGCTCAGTATCAGTGGGACTTGCTCACGCACGAATGTGAGAACTGGCGTCCCGAACGTCGGAAACAATTCGAGGAGGTTTACACCTTCTCGCTCGAACAGGACCGATTACGTCACGAACTGTCTGCGATGGTCGAGCAGTTCCAGACGGAACTGGCTGATCCCGCCTCCGGACATGCCCGTGGGCGGTTGCAACGGGCGATGATGGAAACCGACCTGCAGGCCCGCGCCAAGCAGCTCGATCTACGTCGACGTGAAGCCATGCAGCGCGCCGACACTTACTGCAACCGGTAACCTGACTCCGTCCGACGTCGAACGCGTCCTTGCAAGCTAGTGGATCGAATTTGACATTCGAGTTCCAGTTGACACTTGGCGGAGTTTCGAATGTCAAATTCGAAAAATCCACTAGAATCAATAGATATTCTGGTGGTCCTTATGATTCCGACATTTGCTCGGCGGCAGGTACATCAGGGATGCACATGTCGGAATTGGACCACTAGATGAACGCCAGGTGTTGCGGTGGGGGACCGTCAGGTCGGGCCATCTCGCTCTGTCCCTTAACCAGACGGTCCAGCGACGTGTTCACGCCGTGCTGAAGGCACAGGCTCCCGCACATCGACTGCGCATTAAATTGGCTCGACGCTAGGAAGTTCATGACGTCCCAATAGGCGTCACTGTTGAAGATATCTCTGAAGCGGGTGTCGACGATGTTGCCGATATGGAACTTCTTGTAGCGCTCATTGAACAACATGCCACAGGGCGCGACGAGACCCGACCCAGAGATCTGCAGCATGAACGGCGCGCCATAGCACCGCTGATAGCTTCTCTTGTCACCCTCGCCAATCTTCGACCACTTCACCGCCACGCGGTACGTCTCGTCAGACAGGCTCTCGGCTTCGCGCAGGGTGTCGTAAAGCGAGGCGTAGGCGCTGTAGTCCACGCCGAGATCGCCATCTTCGTTATCGGAACAGTGCTTGATCACAAGATAATCAGGGCGCAACTCTTTGCCGAGCCGCGCCAGAGGCATGATCTGATCCCGATAATCCGGCATCAGCACCATCTGCAGACCGATCGTCACCGGCAAGCCCTGGGTTTGCTTGATGTCCACCATGTCCCGGATATTCTGGATCACGCGATCGAAGTAGCTTTCCTTTACCCCCATGATCTCGGCGTAGCGCTGGCGCTCGCCCGCCGAAATGTTGACCCTAAGATAAGTCAGGTGCGGCAGGATCTCTTCCAGCTTGCGCCGGGTCAACACGAAGCCGTTCGTCCCGCACGCCATCGATAGTCCGAGGGAATGGCCGTGCTTCACCGCGTCCACAAACACGGGCGAGATCGTGCTCTCCCCGTCAGAGACAAAGCTGACGCCCTTGACGCCGATCTCTGTGCAATCGTCGAGAAAGTCGAAGATGGTCTGCCGAGTGATCTGCTTGCGGTCATTCTCCTGGAGCATGGCGTAACAGAAGTGACACGCGTAGTTGCATGCGCGCGTGAGAGCCATGTCGATCGTGATCGGCGCGATCCGCTCGCCGCGCATCCAGGCGTCAACCCGGTCGCGATGCCATGCGATCTTCGTCCCGTCGAGGATCAGATCCGTATGATCCGTCATTCCGCTCATCTTCGGTCACCTTTTTGACGATCATTCCGAACCATATCGGACCCGGTCATACTTGGCCGCCCGATTCCCCAAGGGAGTCGAACCAGGTCTTTGTCGCGACCGCGATCGTGTCCGGCGTCCACAAAGGCGCCTCGCGCCAGTAGTCGATCTCCGCCAGCACCTTGGCGACACCCTCCTCAAAACTTACCTTCGGCGCCCAACCGAGATCCTGTCGGATCCTGCTGCTGTCGGCCCAGGTGCAGTCGGGTTCGCCGGGGCGCTTTGGAATATGGACCACCTCGCCGCCCAACAACTCGACCAGGCGGTTGACGCTCTGCGGCTTGCCGGCGCCAACATTCCACTGTCGGCCGACCAGCGGAGTCTCTGCGGCCATGAGAAAGGCCGATGCAACATCACTCCCATACAGGAAATCACGGGTCTGCGAGCCGTCTCCGACGACCGTGAATGGCGCCCCGGCGAGCTTTTGGCGCAGGAAGACGCCGAACACCGCGCCATACGCCCCTGATGTGCGCGAGCGTACGCCATACGCGTTGAAGATCCGGATGGAGTTCACCGGCAGACGGTAGACCTGTCCCCAGTGAAACACTGCCTGTTCTCCCTGATATTTCGAGAGCGCATAGGGGTACATCGGATTGATCGGGTGATCCTCTCGCGTCGGGACGCTAGCCAGCCCATAGCAGGACGATGAGGCGGCATAGACGACCTTCTCGACGCCCGCGGCCCTCGCCGCTTCGAGCACCGCCACCGTGCCTTGGACGTTGACGGACATATAGTCCGCCGGACGCTCGATGGACGGGACGATGTCTCCGATACCGGCCATATGCAGAACATACTGGGCGTCGGCGAACAGGGCGTCGCCAGGTTCAATGTCGCGGATATCCCGTTGATCCAGCACCAACCGGTCGTCCCTGGCGTGGTGCGCCAGATTGGCTTCACGGCCACCCGACAGATTGTCTAACACATGAACCCGGAAATCACGTGACAACAGCAGATCAACGATATGGCTGCCAATAAAGCCCGCTCCGCCGGTGACCACGACCAGTGGACGATCGGTCCTCACGCTCAGTTTCGTCATTTCAGGAACGCCTTATATTCATCTAGAGACGGCGAATGCCGCTGCTGTCCTTCAGTTCCACGACATATAGCTCCAAGGAGGCCTCCACGCGGCGTTTGAGCTCGGCATCCGCCTGACGCGCGAGGCCGGGCTTATGCGTCGGCGGCACGGCGGCACTGAACTCAACCACCGCCCTCACGTCATTCCCCTGAAGATTGGGCTCAAGCGCGATCAACTTGACGGCTTCCGCCCCGTAGTCGGTCATCTTGGATAGATCCGACAACGCGGCTTCGATCGCCGTGCGCCTTTGCGCCTTTGACTTGCCCGTCCACTGATCCGATGGGGCAGTGGCGTAGCGATTGTCGTTGTCGCTTCGCCCCGTCTTCGCCCGCCACGCGGTCATGAGCCCGCGCGAGAGCGCCAACGGCGTCGAGAACAGCACATCCGCATTGCCCGGCAGAGCAATCCCGGCAACCGGTCGCCCTGAACGCCCGTCCGACAGGGCGGTCAAGAGGCGGTGAACGCCGTGGTCTGCAGCCTCAAGCACAGTCAGGCCCGGCAGAATGTCGCAAAAGATGTCTAGCAGCGACTGACGCACCGGATCATCCGGCCCGAAATGCGAGGCGCCAGCGAGGGTCTCGCCGTCCTCATGCAGGGTCGCCGTCAGGCCGAAACCATCGTGACGCGCCAACAACCCTTCCGAAGGGGCGCCCTCCTCCATCGTCCTGTGCTTCAGCTTCCCGGCGCGCTCCAGAAGAGCTGCGCGATAGGCGCTTGGCGCGCTCCGGAACGCCGCGCCAAGGCCGATCTGATCCAGCCGAAGTGTCCAGGCCCCT
>CAIUZX010000606.1 GCA_903903715.1 uncultured Caulobacterales bacterium | reverse complement strand
GGCGGCGGCGCCTGAGCTTGAGCTTGAGCTTGAGCTTGAGTTTGAGCCTGTGCGTCCGCGGCTGCAGCGCCAAAACAAGCAGACAGGGCCAGTGCGCCGGCCAATATCGCTGAAACCGTCATAGACATATCAAACTCATTCAAACCAAGCCTGACGTTGACAAGGGATTTAGGCGGGTTTGGGGCGCGTCGTCGGACACGGTCAGACGCAGCCCCTCGGCTCCTACGGCGCGAGCATCCCATCCAGAGCCACGAACTGTTCCGACCAGGCGCCGGTGCTTTCGGAGGCGATGGCGGCGTCGAGGGCGGCCTTCGACGGGTAGAGGTCGTGCACGACCACCTCTGTCCCGCCATCCACCGCCGCGAAGGTCACCGTGGTTATGGCGCCATCCGCCTCTTCCTCATTCGTCCAGACAAGGCGGGTCGGCGGAGTCACCTCGTTGTAGCGGCCGTGAAAGGCCATGTGCGCGTCCGCCGCAGGGTGGCTGAACACGAACCGGTAGGTCCCGCCGGTACGCACATCCATCTCGCAGGAGACGAACGAAATCCCGAAGGAGGCGGGCGCCCACCAGTGCATCATGATGTCCGGCGTCGTCCAGGCCTCGAACACCCGCTGCGGCGGCGCAGCCAGGACGCGCGTGGCGACGAGCTCAAGGTCCGACGTCCGTTCGACGGTCGTTTGATCAGCCATGTCCCTGCGCCCACGAGTCTGAGGCCTTGAATGTCGCGATCGGCTGAAAGCCGCCGAGGATCAGCCGTCTTGCGTCAAACGGCGGCGCCTCGGCCAACTCCATCCTGGGGTCGAGGTGCATCTTCTCTTCAGCGGCCTCGAAGAAGGCCTTGTCCGGCCAGATCTGCCAGGCGAGCACGATTTTCTCTCCGGGTTTGGCGGCCACCGCGCGGCGGAAGTCGGTGTGTTGGCCGGTCGGGATGACGTCCTCCCAGCTTTCCACGACTTCGAGGCAGCCATAGTCGCGGAAGAAGGCGGCGCTGGTCTCGGCCCAGGCGCGGTAGCGTTCGAGGTTCTCCTCAGGGACCGGAATGACGAGGCCGCACACATACATGGGCGTTACTCCTTAAGTGCGTGCTTCAGGGCCGCGCGGGCGAGGAGGCGGGTGGAGTCTAAGGTGGGCAGGGCTGAGTTCGCGTCGCTGATGACGAGTGGGATCTCTGTGCAGCCCAGCACCACGGCGTCGCAGCCTTCTCGCTTCAGTCCCTCGATCACCCGCTGGAAGGTCGCGGCCTGTTCCGGGCCCAGCTTTCCGCAGACGAGCTCATCCATGATCACGCGGTTCATCTCCTCCCGCTCCGGCGCAGGGGGGCGCAACCACTGAAGTCCTGCGGCCTCCAGCGTCTTGGGGTAGACCTCGCTCTCCACCAGCCAGCGGGTGCCGGTCAGGCCGATGCGCTGGAAACCCCGCTCCGACGCCGCGGCCGCGACGACCTCGGCGATGTGCAGCCAGGGCAGGGGAGATTTGGGCAGCACGTATGGCAAGGCCTGATGGATGGTGTTGTCCGGGCAGATCAGCACGTCCGCCCCGATGGCGGCGAGCTTGCGGGCCGAGATCAGCATCATCTCCGCCACCGCCACCCAGTCGCCCTCATAGATCGGCGCCATCTGCTCGGCGAGGGACAGGCCGTGCAGCGACACTTCCGGGTGCGCGTGCGCCGCCCCCATCAGCGCGGGCGCCTCCGTGCAGATGGTGCGGTAGCAGAGCGCTGCCCCCTCCGCCGAGCAGGCGACGATGCCGATGTGCAGGGGCGGGCGGCTCATGAACGCCTCAGGAACCGGGTTTGGGTTTGGGCTTGCGGGTGGAGCGGGCGCCCGCGGGCTTGGTCGGCCCGGCCTTGGCCACCGGCTTGCGCGAGGCGGGCTTGGCCCATCCGGCCTTGTAGACCTTCTTCGCGGGGGCGGCGGGCGCGATGACCGCAGCTGGGGCCGCGGGGCCTGTGGGGTCGGAGGCGCGTCTGCGGCGCTGCTGCACCGTGGTCATCACAGGTCCCGCGATCTTGTCGCCCTTGGGCAGGTTTGCGGGCGCAATGTGCTCGGACAGCAGTTCGCGGATCACCCGCGGCCCCACCTCCTCCACGGCGCCCAGGGGCAGGGTCGCAAGGGCGAACGGGCCATAGGCGAGACGGATCAGGCGATTGACCTTCAGGCCGATGGAGTCGAGGACCCGGCGAACCTCGCGGTTCTTGCCCTCGGCGATGGCGACGGTCAGCCAGATATTGGCCCCGCCGCCGACGTCGAAACGCCCCGCCTTGTCGAGCCTTGCGTCGATGGGGCCGTAGGAGACGCCCTCCACCACAACGCCCTTGGAGAGCTCATCGAGCTTGGCCTGCGTCGTGCGGCCATAGGCGCGGACGCGATAGCGCCGGATCCAGCCGCTGTTGGGCATCTCCAGCGCCCTCGCCAGCGTCCCGTCATTGGTCAGCAGCAGAAGGCCCTCGGAGGCGAGGTCGAGGCGCCCGACGGAGATCACCCGGGGCAGGCCCTTGGGCAGGTTCTCGAACACAGTCGGACGGCCGCCGGGGTCGGAGTGGGTGGTCAGAAGCCCGACGGGCTTGTGATAGCGCCACAGGCGGGTCGGCTCGACGTCGCTGATCACCTTGCCGTCGACGGTGATCACGTCATCGGCTTCGATCTTAACCGCCGGGCTGTCGAGGACGCGTCCGTTCACGGCCACGCGCCCCTCGGCGATGAAGCGCTCGGCTTCCCGGCGGGAGGCGACGCCTGCGCGGGCGAGGGCTTTGGCGATCCGGGAGCCTGCGGCGGGATCCACACGTTCAGATGCTTCGGCGGAGGCTCCGGCGACAGGCGCGGCTGGGGCGGGTGCGCGCGACGGCGCTTGACGGGGACGGGATTTCGGGGCGCCTTGGCGGCGATGATCGACCATGATGACATCAACATGCGCCGAGCGCTGGCGCTCGCGCAAGACGCCGCAGACCGTGGAGAGGCGCCAATCGGCGCGGTTCTTGTCGATCCGGTCACGGGCGCCGTGGTTGCGGAGGCTTCAAACGCGCCGATCGCCCTGCATGACCCCACCGCGCACGCCGAAATCCTGGCGATGCGGAGCGCGGGGCTCGCGACGGGCAACTACCGGCTGACGGGACTCACGCTCTATGTGACGCTGGAGCCCTGCGCCATGTGCGCCGGCGCGATCAGTCATGCGCGGCTGGGACGGGTCGTATTCGCGGCCGAAGACGCCAAGGGCGGCGGCGTCGTCCACGGTCCGAAGATCTTCGACCAGCCGACCACCCACTGGCGGCCCAAAGTCGACGGCGGCCTCTTCGCCGAAGAAGCCGCCGCTCTGCTGCGGAATTTCTTCCGCGCGCGAAGGTCCTAGACCGGGATCAGCTGATCTTGCCGGCGATGTTGCTCATCTGGCTGGAGAGCTTCGTCCCAACCGAGGTCACTGCGCTGATGATCACGACGCCGATCAGGGCCGAGATCAGACCGTATTCGATCGCCGTGGCGCCGGATTCGTCTTTCAGGAAGGTTTTCACGAAATTTGTCATCGGGTTCAGTTCCCACACAAGAAGTTGAACGCCCGCAGGCGTAAGCGCATCTGTTAAGTAATGCTGATGCTGAAAATAATCTGTCGTCGTAAAAATTTGATCAACACCGAACAAAAAAATTTCCAAAAGGTAAATTTCTCGAATAAAGCGCCATATGAAAAGAATATTGTCGCTCATAAATCATTAACTATGCAAATATATCGAAGATTTATAATTGAATTGCGCTATTTGATGCCTCGAACAACTCAACATAGTCTAGTGGCCGAAAAACACATTAAATAGAATGCGTCCGGGCGCGAAGGTGAAGGCCCCGGCGACGATCAGGCTGAAGTAGTACAGACCCGACATGAAGCGCGCATGCGCCTGGATGTTGCCGCGTCGCGCCGCCCAGACCCCCAGCGGTGTGGCGATCAATACCCATGCGGTCAGGATGTGAATGTAGCTGAAGTGGCCAGGATAGATGACCTTGATGAAGATCGACGCGATGGCGACCACCATCATCAGGGTCGCCCAGGTCCAGCCCATGATCCTGTGGGGCACGGTTCCCTTCGGCGCCAGCATCTGCACGGTGCCTAGGGCGAAGGCCAGCAGCGCGGCGGCGAGGTGGATCTTGATCTGCGGCGATGCGGTGAGAATGGGCGCGAGGTCCGGCTCATGAAATTGGCCGTGACCCACGAAGATGACCAGGGCGACAGCTCCCGCTACACCCAGCGCTGCGATGATGGGCGTCGATCGACGCACGCGGGCGTCCCAGGATGGGCGGCCTCGGTTGGAAGTCGTGGATGACATTTCGCCTTCTCCTTGATCGCGGCGCCGGATTGCACACACACTGTCTGGCGTGGCTTTGGGGCGTCCGCCAGTCTCGATGCGTGAAACGGCGGAGAAAATTCGTGGAGCATCCGAGGTGACATTTGACGAAGCGCGAGCGGTCACCCCCTCGCGTCGCTGGCGGATCTCGGCGATTGTCGCTGGCGGAGCGGGCGTGCTGATGAGCCTGACCGGTGCGTTCGGAACCGGCGAAGCGCCATGGCTCACTCGCACGCTCTACTGGCTGGTCCTGATGTTCGCAGGCACCGGCCTCAACTTCTCGGCGGGAGATCTCGCCGCGCGCTTGACCGGTCTGCGCGACCATACGGTGGGCGCGGCCCTGATCGAGACCTTGATCGTCACCACGCTGATGTCGCCTGTGGTTTGGATCAGCACGACGCTGCTGTTTGGTCGCACCTTCGACGGCGCCGCCCTGGAGGGCTTTGTCGGTCCCGTCTTCGTCCTGTCCGCCGCGATGACGGTTCTGAACCACGCGCTGCTCCGGCCCGCCGCGCCGACCGCGTCGCCCCAGCCTGTCGCCGATGAGCGTCCTTTCACCGCGCCCTTCCGGGTCAAGCTGGCGGACCGCCTGCCGTCCGCCCTGCGGGACGCGGACATTCTCGCCGTCTGCGCCGATGACCATTACCTGCGCGTCTACACGGCCCGGGGCGACGCGCTGATCCTTTTACGCCTCGCGGACGCCATCACCGAGCTCGACGGGCTCGCGGGCGCGCAGACGCACCGCAGCTGGTGGGTTGCGCGGTCTGCCGTCATCGAAGGCAGCTGGTCGTCGCGGGGCGCGACTCTCGCGTTGAAGGGCGGCGTCGTGGCGCCGGTCAGCCGCACCTACGCCAAGGCCCTCAAGGATCAGGGATGGTTCGCATGATCTCGCTGAGACTCGCCGAATATCCGTCCCCCGTCGGGGTCATCCGGCTGGTCAGCGACGCGGAGGGCCTCCTCCGCGCCCTCGATTTCGAGGGTTACGACGAGCGGATGCATCTCTTGCTCCGGCGTCACTACGCGGACTACGCCCTCGATCCCGACCCGGCGCCCGCCGAGGTCACACAGGCGCTGGACGCCTATTTCGCCGGTGATCTGACAGCTATCGAGACCGTGCAGACCGCAACCGGCGGCGCCGTGTTCCAGCGCGAAGTCTGGGCGGCGCTGCGCACCATTCCTGCGGGGGAAACGCTGAGTTATGGCGCGCTCGCGGCCAGGATCGGACGGCCCAAGGCCAGCCGCGCGGTCGGTGCGGCCAATGGCGCCAACCCCATCGCCCTGATCGTCCCGTGCCACCGGGTGATCGGCGCCTCGGGCTCGCTGACGGGCTTTGGCGGGGGCCTCCCGCGCAAGGCCTGGCTTCTGGAGCATGAGCGCAGGCACGCGGGACTGCGGCTGATCTAGTGGTCCGATTCCGACATTTGCATCCCTGATGTACCTGCCGCCGAGCAAATGTCGGAATCATAAGGGCCACGTAAGCGGGGCAGATTTCCGGGCTACGCTGCGGCGATTCTGACCAGATCTGGGAGCGGCGGGATGGACTGTGCGTGTGGAACGGCGAGACGATC
>CAIUZX010000605.1 GCA_903903715.1 uncultured Caulobacterales bacterium | reverse complement strand
TTTCGGCTGGTTGGTCAGCCAGTGGTCAAAGGGGTCCCTCAGCGCCGTTTCGACCAGCTTCTGCGCCTCGCTGGAGGACAGGCGTTCCTTCGTCTGGCCCTGGAACTCGGGATTGCGGATGAAGACACTGATCAGGGCGCCCGCCTGCGCCACGACGTCTTCCGCTGTGATCAGGCCTCCGCGCTTCTCGCCGGTCATTTCGGCGTAGGCCTTGAGACCGCGCGTCAAGGCCGCCCGCAGGCCCGCCTCGTGCGTTCCGCCCTCCGGGGTCGGAACAGTGTTGCAGTAGGACTGGATGAAGGAGTCATGTTCGCCAAAGCCTGCGGGGGTCCAGGCGATGGCCCATTCGACTGCGCCGCCTTCGTCCTTGCGCTCGATCCTGCCGGCGAAGGGCTCGGGCGTCACGACCTCGAGGCCAGCCGTGCGCTCCGCGAGGAAGTCGGCAAGACCGTTCGGAAAGTGGAAGACCGCCTCCTGCGGCGTCTGGTCGATGGCGCGCTCCGGCGCGCAGGACCAGCGGATCTCAACCCCGCGGAACAAGTAGGCCTTGGATCTGGCCATGCGATAAAGCCGGGCAGGTTTGAAGGCGCAGGCCTCTCCGAAAATTTCCTCGTCGGGAGTGAACCTGACGAGCGTGCCCTTCTTCTTGGACGGTGCGCCCCGTTCAATCGGTCCAACCGGCTTGCCGCGACAGAAGGACTGGCGCCACTCAAAGCCGTCGCGCCAGACTGTGATGTCCAGCCGGTCCGAAAGGGCGTTGACCACCGACACGCCGACGCCATGCAGACCGCCGGAGGTCTCGTAGGCCTTGCCGGAAAACTTTCCGCCCGAGTGGAGGACCGTCATGATCACTTCAAGAGCGGACTTGCCGGGATGCTTCGGGTGCGGGTCCACCGGAATGCCGCGTCCGACGTCCCGTACGCTCTGGGCGCCGTCCGCCTCCAGCTTGAACTCGATGGTGCGGGCGTGGCCGGCCACGGCCACGTCCATCGCGTTGTCGAGCACTTCGGCAAATAGGTGGTGCAGCGCGCGCTCGTCGGTGCCGCCGATGTACATGCCGGGGCGTCGGCGTACGGGCTCAAGCCCTTCCAGGACCTCGATGTCCTTGGCGGAGTAGGCGTTGGCGATGGGCGGCGTCGGGGGCGTCGGCGCTGCGGAGTCGAACAGCGACCGAGCTGCAGTTTCGCTTGCGGATTTGGCCATATCTGCTTGTGCCGCTGGATTCGTTGTCTCGCAAGCGCCGCGTGGCGATTGCGGCGCGCGTCAGGTCCGAACTCTGATCTTTTTGATCACGCCGGAGAAGTTGAGAACTGGACGCTCTTCAACAGTGATCATGCCGCGAATGAAGACAAGACTGCCGCCCGCTCGAATCACTTCGCCCGTGCAGATGACGAGGTCGCCGATGACAGCTGGGCCCACGAACTCGCTGTTCATGCTGATCGTGACGGACGGCCCCGCCCCCCGTTCCTTTCGGGACAGGGCGAACAGGCTGAAGTCCGCGAAGGTCATCAGTGCGCCACCGTGGATTGAGCCTTGACCGTTCATGTGACGGGCTTCGGCGCGCATGGCGCAATGCACCTTGCCGTCCGGTTCAGCCTTGAAGAAGTAAGGACCAGACAAGCTCTCATACGGGTCCGTGTCGGGCCAGGTCATCCAACCGGCGAACGGGCCGTCCAGCACCTCGACCGCTCCGTCGCGGATCTCATCGCCTTCGCCGTACATCAACGCCGCCCTCCCTTGCATCCCGCGTCCGGGTGGGTTTCATAGCCCCACAATCGTGAAACGCCAGCCCATGCCGCTGGCGGCCCTCTTAATTTTGATCGGAATGTGCATGGCTCTCGACTTGGAAACCCGCGAACAGTTGCTCGGCACGGTTCGGAGATTTGTCGCTGAACGGCTGCGCCCCATTGAAGCGCAGGTCTCGGAAGAGAACGAAATTCCGGACGCCGTCGTGAATGAGATGAAGGCGCTTGGCCTGTTCGGACAGTCCATTCCGGTTGAGTACGGCGGTCTTGGCCTGACCATGGAGGAAGAGGCCCTGGTCGCCATGGAGATCGGCAAGGCCAGTCCCGCCTTCCGTTCCGCATTTGGCACCAATGTCGGCATCGGCAGCCAGGGGCTCGTCATGTTCGGTACCGAAGCCCAGAAGGCCAAGTATCTGGAGGGTATCGCGTCGGGCGACATCATCACCTCGTTTGCGCTGACAGAGCCAGAGGCCGGATCCGACAGCGCAGCCGTGCAGACGCGCGCGCGGCGCGACGGCGACCACTACGTTCTCGACGGCGCCAAGCGCTACATCACCAACGCCGGTAAGGCGTCGCTATTCACCGTCATGGCGCGCACGGATCCGGACAAGAAGGGCGGCTCCGGCGTGTCGGCCTTCCTCGTGCCCCGCGATTCGCCAGGTCTGTCGGTGGGCAAGTCGGAGAGGAAGATGGGCCTGCAGGGCGCCCACATTCACGATGTGATCTTCGAAGGCGTGCGCGTGCCAACCGAGAACCGCCTGGGTGAGGAAGGCGAGGGCTTCAAGGTGGCCATGCAGGTGCTTGATCGCGGGCGCCTGCACATCGCCGCGGTCTGCGTCGGCGTTGCTGAGCGGCTGCTGACAGACACCGTGGCTTACGCGGCCGAGCGCAAGCAGTTCGGTCAGGCGATCAGCGGATTTCAGATGATTCAGGCGATGATTGCGGACTCAAAGACCGAGCTGTTGGCCGCCAAAGCTCTGGTCTTGGAAAGCGCGCGCAAGCGGGACGCCGGGGAGAACGTCACGCTGGAGGCGTCCGCTTCCAAGCTCTACGCGTCGGAAATGGTCGGGCGGGTTGCCGACCGGGCCGTGCAAATCTTTGGCGGCGCGGGCTATGTCGCCGATTATGGGATCGAGCGCCTTTATCGCGACGTGCGCATCTTCCGGATCTATGAAGGCACCAGCCAGATCCAGCAACTGGTCATTGCCCGTGAAACGATGAAGCGGGGCGGATGACCGTAAGCTGTTCAAGGAACTTCGCCTGATGTCTTCACCCTTTGAAATCGCGATCTACGAACTTCTGGAGGCTTTGCCGCCGGGCAAGTCCATCTGCCCGACAGATGTCGCCAAGCATGTTGATCCGGAAAACTGGCGCCACAGGCTGGGGCAGGTGCGCGCCGAAGCGGTCGGGCTGGCGCGGCTGGAGCGTCTGGTCATCACCCGCCACAACAAGCTTGTCGATCCGAGCAACTTCAAGGGCGTGTATCGTCTAAGGTTGCCGCCGACTGAAGAAGCCCAACCCGCGTGACGGATCTGTCGCGACGCCTTCTACTGGGCGCCGCACTCGCGAGCTTGAGCGGTTGCGCGCCCCTGGTGATGCGACCGGAGTCCAACGGCGCCATTTCGGGCGGCCCGCGATTTGAGAGCGATACGTTCATCAGCTTCGACGGCGCCCGCCTGCCGCTGTCGAGTTGGACGCCTTCAGGGCCCGTGCGACGGGTCATCGTGGCGCTGCACGGCATGAACGACTACGCCATGGCGTTCCAGGATGACGGCCCGGTGTTCGCCGCTCAGGGCGTGGCGACCTACGCCTACGATCAGAGAGGTTTTGGTCGGGGGCCGCACCGTGGGCTATGGGCCGGGCGTGATCTGTTGGCGGCGGATCTGAAGGCGGCGGTGCAGGCCGCGCGACGCGCTCATCCCGGCGTTCCCGTCACGGTGCTCGGGCATTCGATGGGCGGGGCCGTGGCCATTTCCGCGTTCGCAGACAAGGATCCGCCGGAAGCCGACGGCCTTGTCCTCGCAGCGCCAGCCATCTGGGGGTGGAACGCCCAGCCGCCGCTCAACCGCGTCGCACTATGGCTGTCCGCCCACGTCACGCCCGGCGCGCATCTGTCGCCGCCGGCCTGGGTCGCGCGCAAATATCAGTCTTCCGACAACATCCCGGTGCTGATCCGCATGGGGAGAGACCCCAATCTCCTC
>CAIUZX010000604.1 GCA_903903715.1 uncultured Caulobacterales bacterium | reverse complement strand
CCCTGCACGCCCCCATCGAGCAGCAGGCGGTGTTGCTGAAGGCGGGCGCCAACGATCCCGCCGCGCGAGCCTTCCTCGACTTCCTGAAAACCCCCGCCGCCCGTACAATCATCTCGCGCTACGGCTATGACTTGAGGTGAGCCGAAACGGGCGCTCGTCGCCCAGGCGCTGGACGGACGCACGGATAGGACGCCCCCCCTTTCGTTTGGGCGGAAGTTCACCTAGCCTGACCGGGCCGGTGGCGCACAGGCGCGCGGTCGGCCACGTGTCCAGGGATTTTACAGCATGCGCCAAGCTGGCCGTCTTCGCCGGGTGACTGAGACCCTCGCCGTTGCCCTCGCCCTCACGGCGACCGCGTCCGGAGCTGGCGCGGCCGCGCCTGAGTCTCCGCAGACGGCGGTGATCGCCAGGATCGTCGATGAGGGACTGAACCGCAGCGAGGTGATGAAGACCGCTTCAGACCTTTTTGACGGGATCGGCCCGCGCCTGACCAACTCCGAGAACATGCGGCGGGCGCAGGACTGGGCCATGGAGCGCGTGAAGAGCTATGGCGCGACCAATGTTCACCTCGAGCCCTTCTACTTCGGCCTGGGCTGGAACCTCGACTCCTACTCCGCCACCCTGACGACGCCCCGGCGCCTCCCCCTGACGATCATTCCGGTGGCCTGGTCTTCGGCCACGAACGGGGTCGTGACGGCGCCTGTGGTCGTCGCGCCCATGACCAAGGAGGAGCACTTCGCCGCCTGGAAGGGGAAGTTGAAGGGCAAGATCGTGCTGGTCTCCAAGCCCGGCGACACCAGCGAAAGCAAGGAAGGCCCCTTCAAGCGGCTGAGCGACAAGGAGATCGGCGAGCTCGATCACTATGACGCGCCCCACTTCGACCCCCTGACCAAGTCCAGGTGGGTGAAGACCAACGCCTTTGCGGCCAAGCTGTCCGCCTTCCTGAAGGAAGAGGGCGCCGTGGCGGTCGTGACCCGCGCCTACCGCGACGGCAAGCTCGTATCGGGCGAAGGCTATCGCTATGCGCCCGGCCAGACCCTGTCCCTGCCGACGGTGCAGATGGCGCAGGAGGACTATGGCAAGCTGGTCCGACTGGCGACGGTCGGCCGCCAGCCGGAGATGAGCCTGTCCATCGCCGCAAGGTTCGACGACAAGACCCTCGACGCCGCCAATCTCGTGTTCGAAATTCCAGGCTCTGATCCGAAGGCCGGTTTTGTCATGGCCGGAGCGCACTTTGACAGCTGGATCGCCGCGGACGGCGCCACGGACAACGGGGCGGGTTCGGTGGCCATGATCGAGGCCGCGCGCCTTCTGCGCAAGATCGGCCTCACCCCCCGGCGCACCATCCGCTTTGTTCTGTGGAGCGGGGAGGAGCAGGGCGAGCTGGGCAGTCTCGCCTATGTCGACAAGCATTTCGCGACCCGGCCGCTCGACCCCAAACTGTCGTCGGACGAAAAGGAGGAGGCCTGGGGAAAGGCCTTTCCGATCACGGTTCGCCCCGAATACGCGGCGATGAAGGCCTATTTCAACATCGACAATGGATCGGGTCGTCTTCGCGGGATCTATGACGAGGGCAATGTGGGGGTGTCGTCCGTCTTGTCCGAATGGATGGCCCCCTTCAGGCCCATGGGCGCCGCCGCCGTGGTCAGCTCGCGCACCCACGGCACGGACCATGAGAAGTTCCAGGCGGTCGGGTTGCCGGGCTACCAGTTCGTTCAGGACCCGCTCGACTATGACAGCCGGGTGCATCACTCGACGCTGGACACGCTGGACCACATGCGGGGCGAGGACATGCGCCAGATGTCGGTGATCCTCGCCGGCGTGCTCTGGCAGGCGGCGAACGCCGACAAGGAATTGCCGCGCCAGCCGGTGCCGACCCAGCCGACGCCGACGGACCCGTTCAAGGTCACCGATCCGGATCAATAGGCGATGCAGCCAGCGTCACCGCCCGCTCAATCGCTCAGCGCGAAACTCGCCTTGTCAATGACATAGAACAGATTATCCGGCCCGCCGGGACTGGGCGACGGAGTGCGGCGCCCCTGGATCAGCCGGGCGCCGATCTTCTCCGCCGCGCGGCGGGACCGGACATTGGTTTCGCCGATCCGGAAGATGACCTTCGGCACATAGCGGAAGGCGTGCTCCAGCATCAGTCGCTTCATTTCCGCATTGTGCGCGCCGCCCCAGTAGGCGCAGCCGAGGAATGT
>CAIUZX010000603.1 GCA_903903715.1 uncultured Caulobacterales bacterium | reverse complement strand
GGCCTCCTCGATCCGTAGACCTGCCGCGCGGCGACGGGCGTTCTCGGCGGCGGCATCGGCGGCGAGGCGCTCGACCTCGGCGTCGGCGGCGGCGCGGGCGGCGGCGGCGCGGTCCAAAGCGGCCTGCAGCGCGGGCATGCGCTCGGGCTCGGCCACCAGCCTGCGCTCCACGTCGGCGAGCTCGCCGTCGAGCCTGGCAAGGGTGGCGGCGGCGTCTTCCGCGGTCTGGGTCTCGCGGGCTGCGTCGGCGGTGATGCGGGCGATTTCGGCCTTCAGTCGCTCCACTTCGGCGCGGGCCTGCGCCTCTTCCCGGTCGACGCGGTCGCGCTCGATGGTCAGGCGTTGGAGCACGGCAGCGGCGATCTGCTCCTCCTCACGGAAGGGCTTGAGCGCTTCGGCGGCGGTGAGGGCCGAGGTCTGTCCCGCAGCGGCCTCGGCGGAGGCGGCGCCGAGCGCGGCTTCGGCGTCGGTCAGGGCCGAGCGGGCGGCGACGAGGGCGTTCCTCGCGTCCTCCCACCGCGCGATCAGGGCGGCGCCCTGCAGGCTGCGGATCTCGGCGGAGACGCGGCGGAACTTCTCCGCCTGCCGGGCTTCGCGCTTAAGCCGGTTGACGGTGGATTCCAGCTCCTTCGTCACATCGTCGAGGCGGTCGAGATTGCTTTCCGCCGCGCGCAGGCGGAGCTCCGCCTCGTGCCGTCGGCTGTGCAGGCCGGAGACGCCCGCGGCTTCTTCCAGAATGCGCCGCCGGTTGGAGGGCTTGGCGCCGATCAGCTCCGAGATCTGTCCCTGACGGACGAGGGAGGGGGAGTTTGCGCCGGTGGACGCGTCGGCGAACAGCAGCTGCACGTCCCGCGCCCGGGACTCGCGGCCGTTGACGCGGTAGGTTGAGCCCGCGCCGCGGTCGATGCGCCGCACGACTTCCAGCATCGGCGCGTCATTGAACTGGGCCGGCGCCCGGCGGTCGGCGTTGTCGATCTGCAGGGAGACTTCGGCGTAGTTGCGCGACGCCCGCGCCGAGGCGCCGGCGAAGATCACGTCATCCATGCCCTCGGCGCGCATGGCCTTGGCCGAGGTCGCGCCCATCACCCAGCGCAAGGCTTCGAGCAGATTGGACTTGCCGCAGCCGTTCGGTCCGACGACGCCGGTCAGTCCCGGCTCGATCCGGAACTCCGTCACATCCACGAACGACTTGAAGCCGGAAATGCGCAGCCGCTGGAATTGCATGGTCGCGACCGCCGAGCCTTGGGCCTACTTCTTGGCCGCAACGGCAGCTGCGTCGATCGCCTTGGCCAGGGTCTCGAGCGTGGTTTCGCCCGAAGCGATGGTCTTGCCGTTGACGATGAAGGTCGGCGTGCCGGTGATCTTGTCGACGTCGACGGCCCACTGGACGCGCTTGTTCAGGGCGTCGAGGGCGGCGGTGTCGGAGGTGCAGGCCTGGAACTTCTCGTCAGTCATGCCCATCGACTTGGCGATGCGCACGAGGGGGCCGCGGGTGTCGCCGGTGGAGAACATCTCGTCCTGGGCGCGGAACACGGCCTCAACCACCTGGAAGTACTTGTCCTTGCCGGCGCAGCGGGCGAGCACGAAGCTGGCGGCGGCGACCTGCTCCGGCGGGGTCAGGAACTCGCGGAACACGTAGTGCACCTTGCCGGTGTCGATGTAGCGGGCCTTCAGGCTGGGGAACACGGTCTTGTCGAAGCGCGCGCAGTGGACGCAGGTGGCCGACGCGTACTCGACCAGCGTGACGGGCGCCTTGGGATCGCCAAGATCCATGTCGCCTTCAGCTGAGGACGCGGAACCGCCGGTCTTGCCGGAGCAGGCGGTCAGGAGGCCGAACGACATAGCGGCGACAACAAGACTGCGGACAAGGGTGTTCATCTGGGCGTCCCTGGAAAAGGTGAACGAAAGCTTAAAGCGCGATTCTGAGCCGTAAGGCGAGGCGTGCGTTTCCACAAGCCTTGTGGTCGCAGGATTGGGCCTTAATGGGGCGCACGCTCAGCGGCGGCTGCGCTCCGCTTCCGCCCGCAGGATCCCGCGGCCGAGCTTTTCCAGCGCCGTTTTCAGTGGGCCGTCCTCAATCCTGGCCAGATCGTGCGCGAGTTCCGCCTCCTTGGCCGCATCCAGCGGCGCCGGGCGTCTGGGCGGGGGCTTCACGACGGTGCGGCGCACGGGTCCTTGAATAATGCGCAACTTGTCCACATAGCCGTCGCCGAGCACGAGGTTCACGCGGGCGAGGATCTCCGGCGACTGGTGCTGGATCAAGGCCGCAGCAGGGCCGTCGACGCGGATCTCTAGCGACACCGGGTTCGTCCCGCGCCGCTTGCCCAGCTTCACCGGTTCGGTATAGCGGGCGAGGGTGTCGCCGACGATCTCGCGCCAGCGGGCCTGCAACGCCTGAGGACCGACGCCGAAGCGCGCCTCCAGCGGCTTGAGCAAAGCCGCGAGGGACCGGCCCGCCGGGGGCGGCGGCCGTCTTGGAGGGCGGGTCCGGCGCTCGCCCAGGATCCTTGCGGTCTCGGCGGCGTCAGGCAGAGGACGGCGGGCCATGGAGGCGTCCTTGGTCGGGAATGAGCAACCATAACGGGGCGTGCGCGGTTTGGCGATGCCGCGTCGAGGACATGAGGAGTGCCGATGGATCGGAAAGCAGTGCGGCGCGATCTGGTGGACTGGTACCGCAAGGACGCGCGCGCGCTGCCCTGGCGCATCCCGCCGGGCGACGCAGCGCGGCCGGACCCTTACCGCGTCTGGCTGTCCGAGGTCATGCTGCAGCAGACCACCACGCCACATGCGGGGCCATACTTTCTGCGCTTCGTCAGCCGCTGGCCGACCATCACCGACCTCGCCCGCGCGGAGGATGCCGACCTGATGGCGGCGTGGGCGGGGCTCGGCTACTACGCCAGAGCCCGCAACCTGCTCGCCTGCGCCCGCGCCGTGGCGGACCGGCACGGCGGAGTCTTTCCCTCGGACGAGGCGGGGCTTCTCTCCCTGCCGGGCGTCGGGCCCTCTACAGCCGCGGCGGTGGCGGCCATCGCTTTCGACCAGCCCGCCAATGTCGTCGACGGCAATGTCGAGCGGGTGATGG
>CAIUZX010000602.1 GCA_903903715.1 uncultured Caulobacterales bacterium | reverse complement strand
GTCAATGAGGCGGACGTGATCGTCAACGTCACCCGCTGCGGCGGCGGCTTCGGGCGGCGACTGAACAACGACTACATGGTCGAGGCCGCGGCCATCGCGCGGGAGGCCGGCGGGCCGGTCAAGCTGGTCTGGACGCGGGAGGACGACCTGCGCCACGACTTCTACCGGGCGGGCGGGTTCCATAATCTGAAGGCGGGCCTGAGCGCCGACGGCAAGCTCACCGCGTGGCGCAATCACTTCGTCGGCTTTGGCTCGGGCGATAATTTCGCGCCGAGCGCGGGCATGTCGGGGAACGAGTTCCCGGCGCGGCTCGTCGACAACTGCCTGATCGAGGCCTCCCTCATGCCGCTGGGCGTGCCGACGGGGGCCCTGCGCGCGCCGCAGAGCAATGCGCTCAGCTTCGTCTTCCAGTCCTTCATCGACGAACTCGCCCACGCGGCGGGCAAGGATCCGCTGGCCTTCCGACTGGAGATCTTAGGGGCGCCGCGCCAGGTGGGGACGCCGGCCACGGGGGAATTCGACACCGGCCGCGCGGCGGACGTCTTGAAGCTGGTCGCGCAGATGTCCAATTTCGGACGCACCACCCTCCCAGCCCGGACGGGTCAGGGGATCGCCTTCTACTACAGCCACAAGGGCTATTTCGCCGAAGTGGTGCAGGCGGCGGTGTCGGCGGACGGCGAGGTGACGGTGCAGAAGGTGTGGGTCGCCGGCGACGTCGGCTCACAGATCGTCAACCCGTCCATGGCGGAGAACCAGGTGCAGGGCGCCGTGCTCGACGGTCTCGCCGAAGCTTTGGGTCAGGAGATCACCTTCGCGGGAGGAAGGGCGGAGCAGTCGAACTTCGGCGAGTATCCGCTCCTGCGCATGCCACAGAGCTGCCCCGTCGAGGTGCGCTTCTTGATCACCGACCACCCGCCGACGGGTTTGGGAGAGCCAGCTCTGCCGCCGGCGCCGCCCGCCCTGTGCAATGCGATCTTTGCTGCGACAGGCAAGCGAATTCGCAGCCTGCCCATCGGGCGGCTGTGACATGCGGAGGGCTTTGAAGTCCCCGCAAGGCATGAAATGTGGGGACCCTTGCAGGTCCCCACACGACATCAGAGAAAAGGTTTAGCGCGGACCGCGGGGGCCGCGACCGCCACCGCCGTCGCCGCCGCCGATGACCCGGAGGTTGCCCGCCGACGCCTTGCCGGTGCGACGATCCTGCTCCAGTTCATACTCGACCAGCTGGCCTTCGTTCAGGCCGCGCAGGCCCGCACGTTCCACTGCCGAGATGTGCACAAACACATCCGCGCCACCGCCGTCCGGCTGAATGAAGCCGAAGCCTTTGGTGGTGTTGAACCACTTGACCACGCCCGAGCCGGAGCCGCCCATCGAAACGCTGCGCTGCTCGGACTCGCCGCCGTATTGCGACCGTTGCGGCGGCGCGCGGCGCGGAGCCGCGGGCGCGTCGCCCAGAACTTCAATCTGACCTGCCGACATCTTGCCGGACCGACGGTCCTGCTCGAGCTCATAGGCGACAATCGCGCCTTCGTTCAAGCCGGCAAGCCCTGAGCGCTCGACAGCTGCGATGTGAACGAAAACATCCGGACCGCCATCGTCCGGCTGAATAAAGCCAAACCCTTTCGCCGGATTGAACCACTTAACCACACCGTTAGCCATCTCGTCCTCAAAACCGTTCACACGCCCTCTAGGTCGCGTGAGTCTTTCTTCAGGGCTCACCCATTGAGCCCAAGACCCCTATTGTCATGCACAGGCATTAACACACAACCGTCAAGAGGAAGATTTCGCCACATAGCGCGCGAAGTTATTCAATTTTTTGAGAGCAGCGGTCCGAAATCGGCTGTGTGTGCAATTTATGACACAGGAAGCGTTGCGAAATACACGCCGCGCGTCACTCCGCGGCGAGGGCGGTCGCGTCTCTCCGGGCGTGCGCCGCCAGCACCACGGCGACCGCCGAGGTCACCCGCTTGCCGGTCAGAAGATCCAGGAACTCGTTCGGACCGTGCGCGTTCGAATGGGGGCCGAGCACCCCGGTGATGACGAACTGCGCCTCAGGGAAGCTCTCCCCCAGCATGCCCATGAACGGGATTGACCCGCCCTCCCCCATCAGGGCGGCGGGCGCGCCGAACGCCGCCCGTGACGCCGCCTCGATGGCGTCCGCGAGCCAGGGGGCCAGCGCCGGGGCGTTCCAGCCGGATCCCGCCTTTTCCAAGGTGAAGACGACCTTGGCGCCGTAGGGCGGATCCTTTTCCAAAAGCGTCTTCAGGTCCGCCCCGGCCTTCACCGCGTCCAGCGTCGGCGGCAGGCGCAGGCTGATCTTCACCGCCGTACTAGGGCGCAGCACGTTGCCTGCGCTCTCGAGGCCCGGCAGCCCGCCCGCGCCGGTGATGGCCAGTTGCGGCCGCCAGGTGCGGTTGAGAATGAGCTCGACAAGATCGGTGGCGACCGGCTTCGCGCCGTCGACAAAGGGGAAGTTCGCATAGACCTGATCCCCCAGCGCCGGC
>CAIUZX010000601.1 GCA_903903715.1 uncultured Caulobacterales bacterium | reverse complement strand
TTCAACGCGGTCCTGTTCGCCTTCGTCCACCTCGACCGGGACCCGTTGCGGAACATCGCCCTCTTCGCATCCGGGGTGAGCCTTGGGATCATCGCGCTGCGCACGGGGGGGCTGGAGTTCGGCATCGGCGTGCATGCCGGCAACAATCTGATGCTGGCCTGGTTTGTGACGACCTTTCCGGTCGGCGACCTGACGGGCCAGATGCGCCTTGGCGACCTCATCGCCCAACTCATCGTCACCTTTGCCGGCCTTGGCCTCGCCGAGCTCACCGTCCGCTGGCGGCCCCTGCGGCGGATCGCCTTTTGGACGTGAGGGGCTAGGGTTGCGACATGTCCGCTAGCCAGTTGGGTCTGTTCCTTATGGTCGCCTGTGTCGTCGCGATCGTGTCGCGTCGGCTGAAGCTGCCCTACAGCGTGGGGCTGGTGGCGGCGGGCGCGGGCCTCGCCCTGTTCGGCAAGTCGATCAGCCTGACCGTCGCGCCGGACTTCGTCTACACGATCCTGCTGCCGCCGCTGATCTTCGAGGCCGCCTTGCATCTGAAGTGGCGGCCCTTCCGCGCGGATCTGCCCGTCACCCTCTTGTTGGCCTTTCCAGGGGTGGCGATCTCCGGCGCGATCATCGCCGTCGGCATGCATGTCGGGATCGGCTGGGGCTGGCTGGGGGCCGCGCTCTTCGGCGCTTTGATCGCGGCGACGGACCCGGTCGCCGTGGTCGCCGCCTTCAAGGACCTAAGGGTCGAGCCGCGCCTCAGCCTGCTGGTCGAGTCCGAGAGCCTCCTGAACGACGGCGCCGCCGCAGTGGCCTTCGCAGTGCTCCTGTCGGTCGCACACGGCGCGCAGCTGGAGCCGGTGAAGATCGCGGGCGCCCTTGTCTGGATGGCCGGAGGCGGAGTCGCGGTGGGCGTCCTGACGGCCCTGACCGCGCTGCTGGTCGCCGGCCGCACGCAGGATCACCTCGTCGAGGTCACCCTGACCACCATCGCCGCCTACGGGTCGTTCTGGATGGCGGAGCATCTGCACATGTCGGGCGTTCTGGCCGCGCTGGCGGCGGGGCTGGTGGTGGGCAATCTGGGCCGGACCGGCTGGATGGGCGGGGCCATCTCCCGCTCGGGGCAGGCGCACCTCATCACCTTCTGGGACTATGCCGCGTTCCTGTGCAACTCTGTCGTGTTCATCGTGATCGGCGCGCATGAGGCGATGCGGGGCGCCGGCCTGTTGATCCCCGCGGCGTGGCTGGCGATCGGCCTCGTGCTCTTGGCGCGGATCGCCACCGTCTATCCTCTCTGCGCCGCGTTCCTGAAGACCCGGCTGAAGGTTGATCTTCGGCATCAGCACGTTCTGGTCTGGGGCGGTTTGAAGGGCGCGCTGGCCCTGGCGCTGGCCCTCGCCGTGCCCGACGACGTGCCGGAAAAGGAGGGGATCATCATCGCTGCGTTCGCTGTGGTGGCGTTCTCCCTGTTCGTTCAGGGCCTGACCATGCCCTGGCTGATCGGCGTCCTCGACCTGAAGGCGAAGCGCCCGGGCGACGATGCGCCTTGATCGCCGAGGGGGTGGTTGGAGTTGGACCAGCAGGACGTCTGACAAAATGCTGATGCGTTGCGACAATGTGCTACAAGTGCTACGGTCCAGCCCATGGACCGAACGATCACCCAACGTGAACTGCGCAACGACTCTGCGGCGGTGCTGCGGGAGGTTGAAGCGGGCAGCACCCTTATCGTCACGCGGAATGGCACACCGGTCGCGGAACTTCGGCCCCTTCGACCCGACACGTTTGTCCCTCGGGCAGTCATAGCTGAGGCTGCCCGGCGCGCGCCGGGGATCGATGCGAGACGCTTTCGGTCCGACCTTGACGCAGTGATCGACCAGGACGTCGATGTCTGAGCGGACCCGGGGACTTCTGGACACATCGGTGGTGATCGACCTCGACGAGATCGACCCCATGCTTTTGCCCGAGGAGACGGCGATCGCCGCCGTCACCCTGGCGGAACTGGCCGCAGGGCCTCACGCCACGGATGATCCGGGCGAGCGGGCGCGGCGTCAGGATCGCTTGCAGTGGGCGGCTTCGGCCTGGTCGCCCCTGCCGTTCGACGGTGACGCGGCGCGCTACTATGGACGATTGTTTGCGGCGTCTCGAGCGGCGAAACAGACCAGCCGCTCAAGACTTGCGGACCTGCTCATCGCTGCGACCGCCGCCGCCGCCGGGCTGCCGGTCTACACCCGCAACCCCTCCGATTTCGAAGCGCTGAAGCCGATCATCGAGGTGATTGCGGTCTGACGGGCGGGACGCCTAGAACCACTTCTTCTTGCGGAACCAGATCAGCGGGGCCAGCGTCGTCACCAGCATCAGCACGAGCGCGTAGGCATAGCCGTATTTCCACTCGAGCTCCGGCATCGTCTTGAAGTTCATGCCATAGACGCCCGCGATCAACACCGGCGGCACGCCGATGACGGACACGATGGTCAGGATCTTCACGACGTTGTTCTGGTCGATATTGATGAAGCCCAGCACCGCATCGAGCAGGAATTGCACTTTATTGGCCAGATGCGCCTCATAGTCCGCCAGCGACGTCAGATCCTGCCGCGCGACGCTGAGCCGTGCGATCTGGTCGGGGTTCAGCCAGTCCGTCACCGTCTCGGCGACATAAGGAATGATCCGCCCAAGGCCCAGGATCGCGCCCCGCACCTGGCCGATCCGCTCGCCCAGATAGCCGACCTGCGACAGGGTCGCCTCTAGGTCGGTCTCGGCCGAGGTCCGGCGCGCCTTGCCCGACACGTGGAAGATCCGCCGGGAGATCTGGTCAAGCTCTCCGCCGATGCCCTCCAGATGGTCCGCCGCGTGGTCGACCATGGCCTCCATGATCATGCAGAAGGCCTCACAGCCGCCGATATCCGCCCGCTCGTCCATCGCGGCGCTGAGCTTGTAGAACAGCTCCGCGTGGCCGAAACGCTGGGTGATCACCCGCTTCTGGTCGAGCACGAAGCCGACGGGGGTCAGCACCGAGACGCCTACCTCCGCATCCTTGGTCACGAAGGGCGTGGACAGGAACACCCGGCCCTTGTCCATGTAGTGACGGCTGGAGCTCTCGATCTCCTGCAGATCCGCCCGGCTGGGCAGCCGAAACCCGCAGCCTGTCTCTACCTGCGCCCGGTCGCTGTCATCCGGGTCGAACAGGTCGATCCAGAAGGCGTGGTCCGCGGTCGCCGATGACGGCCTGATCGTGATCATGGGCGGGAACCTTTCGAGTCAGAGGGCGTCAGTGTCGGATATCGGCGCGGGAGATGTCCATGGGAAAGCGGAAACTTGCGGCCACGCTTGCGACGGCCCGCCGCCCGCGCCGGCCTGCCGGCAGGGTTCGGCGCCCTCGATTGCGAATGGTCTCGAAGCACGATACGCCCGTACGTGTTTGATTACGCTTTTAATGTTGCAAAGTACAGATTGAGCAAGTCGCGGCGTCGGAAGCTTTCAAGTCCGCATATGGGAGGCGATAAATGGCAATCAATGCGTCCGAGCTTGCGGTTATCAAGTCACTCATAGATGATCGCAAGCGTCATGGTGGCGCCGTCCATGTCGTGTCCTTTGGTTATCCTGATTTGCTGATGACGGCTGAAAATGTCGTCAAGATTTTTGGCGACGAGCAGGCCAAGACTCTGCCCCGTAGAGACGATTCGTTTCGCGTTGCTGTGGATCACGGCTTTCGCATGGATCTCGCAGAAGGCGTATTTGAGAGCTTCGCCTTGTTCAAGGCATTGGGTGCTCAACTCACAGTCATAGACATTATATCCTGGACTGGTTGTGAGTATATGGCGGATCTAAATTTCCCGATTGATGCGGCGTTGAAAAATAAGTTCGATGTGGTGATTGATCCAGGTGGATTGGAGCATGTATTCAATGTGGCTCAGGCCTTCAAGAATACGGCCGAGATGACCAAGGTCGGTGGTTATATTGTCCACTCAAATCCAATGTCGCATATAAATCACGGATTTTATAGTTTTTCTCCGACATTGTACGCTGATTTTTATGAGCTGAATGGCTTCAAGACGCATTGGATCCGTCGACGTGTCGCCGGGCCCGTCGCCGATGGTTACGAATTCGGCTTTGAAGACGTGGATCGTCTGGCTGTCATGAACGTAAGCCAGATCGCCCTGGCCCTCGCCCTCGTCCAGAAGATCGAGGACCGCCCGGTTCGCTGGCCCATTCAAGGCATCTACGGCGGCGGCGCCTCGACGCCCAGGCCCTTCCAAAAGCCGCTCAGGGCGGATCTGGACGAGGGATTCTCGTTCGCCGAGACATCGTTCAAATGGATGACTCAGGAAGCGTCGCCAAGATGGCGCGACCTTGCAGATCAGATCGTCAAAGACGGCCTGCAAGCCTGTGCGATTTATGGCGCAAGTCGACTTTCTGAACTCGCTATCCAATACTTCCAAGAAAGAAATATAAAAGCGACGTGTATCATCGACCGCGAAGCAAAACTTTGGGGTTATGATATTCGCGGCGTGCCGATCGTCTCACTCAAGACCGCGCTGCAAAATGGCGAGACCAACTTCTATATTGCGACGGAACGCTTCCAGGAGGAGATCACATCAACGCTGATCTCGGCCGAGCCTGAACCGGGCGCGTTCAGGATTTTCAGTTGGGTATAGACCCTTCGGTCCGCCGCCCGCTCGATGTAGGGGCCATGTCTGTCGATCCGCTTTTCGTCGCCATCTGCCGCCGCCACGACCTGACCCTCGTGACGGTGGATCGCCGCATGGCGCAGGCGGCGGAAGCGCTGGGGGTGAGGGTGGAGATGTTGGGGAGCTGAACGGCGGCTTTGGGGCGAGTAGCCAACGCGAAGGAACGACCCGGAGCGGACTCTCCCGTCAGCGCGCCCACGGCTCATAGATTGCTAGCACAAACGCGCCAATCCCGATTGGGACCGATACCGCGGCAAAGAGAAGAAGGCCGTGGTTCGCGCTAGAGAAAGAAGCACGCACGTCTTGCATCGCTAGATGATTGGCATGTCGAAGCGGCTGAACGATCCAGCTCACACCGTTCGCCGCAAGAGCAGCCACCGGGAATGCTATGAGAAAGCCGCCAATAGCCGCGTAGACCGTTGTTGCCCCCGAAATCGGGCCCTGGTGGGACGTAGTAAACGCCACAAACAGAATGCCCAAAGTTGCAAAGAGTAGCACATATAACGTCAACTTCTCAATCGCAACAGCCCAAGACGGCAGCCGCTGTCTTGCAATGCGCATCTCACGGTAGTCATCGGTCCCGCGTCGAAAACGCCTGAACGCAAGCAGAGCGAGCAACAGGAGCCCTACAAGGCCAAAGGACCAAAGATTTTCCTGTAGCGACATGATCAGCCCTCTTACCTGCGGCTATTTTGGCAGATTGGAGATCGGCGGCAATCCACCCTCTACCGCCGTTGAGAGAGTCCGGTTCCG
>CAIUZX010000600.1 GCA_903903715.1 uncultured Caulobacterales bacterium | reverse complement strand
TCGACCCGGTCCGGGCACTCGGACAGCACCGCCGTCTCGTCGAAACGGCGCATCTCCAGCACGTAGTCGAGGGCGCCGTCGGACTCAAACGGCGCAAGCCGAAACCCGCCCGCCTCGTCCGGCAGCACAGCATGCAGGCCCCGATAGATGTCCGGCGCCGTCAACAGGTTCAGCGCCAGTTCGCGCACGCTGATCGCCCGGCGCTTCTCCAGGGTGGTGAAGTCGAGGAAGCCGAAATCCACCGGCTTCTTGCGCTTCAACGCCTTGTCCGCAAACAGGAACACCTTGGAGATCGGCGTGTCGATCCGCCGCTCGCACGGGCCGCAGACGCCTGCGCCCGCAGCCAGCCAGTCGTCAATCGGGTCGAGGTCCATGCGTCGTCCGCTCAAGGCAAGCCAGGTGAATGCGTCTCTTAGCCCAACCCGCGGGAAAGGCCATTGCGGCGGGGCAAACCTTTGATATGTTGAACGTCATATATTCGCTTGAGCGGATGGGGAGACGGCGATGTCCGACAAACGGGCCTGTCTGGTGGTGGGGGGCTGGCGATGATCTCGGCGGCGCCATTGCGCGGCGGTTCGCGCGCGACGGCCTGATCGCCTGCGTCACCCGCAGGGCCCGCCATCTCGACCGGCTGGAGGCGCTGGCCCAATCGATCCGCGACACTGGCGGCGAGGCGCATGCGTTTGGTGTCGACGCGCGGGAGGAGCAGGAGACGATTGATCTCGTCGCGAAGATTGAGCGGGACATCGCCCCCATCGAGGTCGCGGTCTTCAATATCGGCGCAAATGTCCGCTTCAATGTCGGCGACACGACGTCCCAGGTCTATCGCAAGGTCTGGGAGATGGCGGCCTTTGCAGGCTTTTTGATGGGCCGCGAGGTCTCCGGCCCCATGGCGGCGCGGGGGCGCGGCACGATCATCTTCACCGGCGCGACGGCCAGCGTGCGGGGCCGCGAGGGCTTCTCCGCCTTTGCAGGGGCCAAACACGCCCTGCGCGCGCTGGCCCAGTCCATGGCGCGGGAGCTCGGGCCCAAGGGCGTGCACGTGGCGCACGTGGTGATCGACGGCCCCATCGATTCCAACTTCATCCGGGAGATGCTGCCCGACGCCGACGCGCGCCGCGACCGGCAGGCCCTGCTGAACCCCGACGACATCGCCGAAACCTACGCCTTCCTCCACGCCCAGCGACGCTCGGCCTGGACCCATGAACTGGACCTTCGACCCTGGAGCGAACCCTGGTGAGCAAGACAATTGAATTCATCTTCGATTTCGCGAGCCCCAACGCCTATCTCGCGAGGGCGGTGCTGACGCCGATTGCCGAAAAGCACGGCGCGACGATCCGCTACATCCCCTGCCTGCTGGGCGGGATCTTCAAGCTGACGGGCAATTCGGCGCCCTTCGTGGCGTTCGGGCCGATCAAGGGCAAGCTGGACTACGAGATGCTGGAGATGCGCCGCTTCATCACGGCCCACGGGCTGACCCGCTACAGGATGAACCCGCACTTTCCGATCAACACGCTGCACATCATGCGCGGCCTCGTCGCCGCCCAGCGTCTGGGGATCGCAGAGGCCTATATGGACGTGATCCTGACGGCGATGTGGGAGAACGGCGCAAATCTCGGTGATCCGGTCGTGATCGCCCAGACCCTCGCCGCCGGCGGGCTCGATAGCACCACGATCCTCGAGACCTCGCAGAGCCAGCCGGTGAAGGACGAACTCGCCGCCAATACCGAAGCCGCCGTCGCGCGGGGCGTGTTCGGCGTGCCCAGCTTCTTCGTCGGCGATGAGCTCTTCTTCGGCAAGGAGCGGATCGGCCAGATCGATGCCCTGCTGGCGGAGGGTTAGACCACCTCGACGAACAGGGCGGTGGCGTCGTCGCTCTGCTTGAAGCGGGGGAAGCGCACCCCGTCGGGATCGTCCGCCTCCACGGCGCGAAGCTCGTCCATCAGGGCGCTGAGGCCCTGTTCCGCCACGGCGGCGATCAGGCCCTTGGCGTCATAGCGCTCATAATCGGTGGCGAGGGCGAGGAACCCGTCGGTGGCCAGCAACAGGCGCGCACCCTTCGGCGCCAGTACGGTGTGAGAGGTCGCATGCGCCGCGCAGGCGGCCTGCGGCGCGAACACCCACGCCCCGCCCCCGCCGTTATAGCGATTGCGGCTGGCGCGGAGGGCCGCCTGAAAGCTCGGCTCGGTCAGATTGTCGGTGGCGCGGACGCCCTGCTGCGCGGCGAGGCGGGCGGCGCTCTTGCCCTCCTCGTCCCTCAGGTCAAAGCCCTTGCCCACCACCTCCACCGACCCGTCGGGGCGGGCGATGATCAGGCCGCAGTCGCCAAAGCTGTGCACCGCCAATTGGTCCCCCTCCTGCGGCTCGGCGAGGATCAGCGACGCCATGGGGAGTTCATAGGTCTCGAGCGGCGCGCGATGGCGCAGGCGAATGAACTGGGCCTCCGCCTCCTCGGCCACCTGCGTGATCAGGGCCGAGCCCGACAGCGATCCCGCATGCCCCACAAAGCGCTCCGCCCCTTCCTGCGCCAGCCAGGCGGCGTCGCTTGGCGCGTCGAGGAGCTTTGATCCGAGGCCCGTCGCGCCGTCCAGCACGATGGCGAGGCGGGGCTCAAAGCCCAGCGCATCCTCGTTCGGCCGCCCAACCTTGCCGGGGGTGGAGATGCGGTCAATCTCGCGAAGGCGCGCCGCGCTCACGGATAGAGACGCCGGCGGGTCCAGCCGTCGCCGGAGCGCTGGTACTGCATCCGGTCGTGCAGGCGGAACGCGCCGTCGCGCCAGAACTCGATCTGTGACGGCGTGATGCGAAAGCCCACCCAGTGCGGCGGGCGGGGCACCGGGCCGACGCCAAACTTCAGCGCATATTCGGCCACCTTGCGTTCGAGGGCGAAGCGGCCCTCCGCCGCCTGCGACTGGTCCGACGCCCAGGCGCCGATCTGCGACTGCCGCGGGCGGGAGGCGAAATAGGCGTCGGACTCCGCGTCCGTCACCTGCGCCACCACGCCCCGAATGCGCACCTGCCGCCGCAGGGACTTCCAGTGGAAGAGCAGCGCCGCCTTCTTCGCGCCGATCACCTGACGGCCCTTCGCGCTATGCGAATTGGTATAGAAAACAAAGCCGTCC
>CAIUZX010000599.1 GCA_903903715.1 uncultured Caulobacterales bacterium | reverse complement strand
GAGCAAGCAGTCGAGGGCATGGAGCTCGCCCTCGCCGACAAGACCACTCGAGACGGCCGAGAGGCTCTGCTCGAGAAGAAGCTCACCGAGGCCGAGCAGACCATCGGTCGCCTGGCGATGGAGAACGATCTCCTGGGAAAAGCATCTCGGCGACTGACGTGAGCGCACGCGTCGCCCTCGGCCGCAAGTTCCACGCCGAGGGTGCAGCACCGGTGGCGACCATCGCCAAGGTGCTGTCCGTCAGTCGCCAGTCGATCTACCGCACCCCGAAGGTCCCGAGGACCGAGACCGGCCAGCGGGTTCGGCTGCGCCTCGTCGCGCCGCCACTGCCCGAGGACTGGGAGACGATTCTCATCGGCCCTGGTCTCGTCGATGTCGAGACCGCCATCCACATCCTGGCGAGGCGTCACGTCGCCGCCGGCTATCGCCTGATCCGCTCGAGGCTCAAGAAGAAGGGCTATCAGGTCAATCGAAAGAAGGTGGCCCGCCTGCTCAAGGCTTGGGGCTTCACCAGGGCCCAGAAGAAGCCCCACCCGAAGGCCCAGGGCAAGCCCTTCAACATCATCGCCCCCAACATTCTCTGGCAGACCGACATGACGAGCGTCTGGTGTGGTGAGGACGGCTGGGGCTACCTCACCGCCGTGATCGACTGCTTCGACCGATCGATCCTGGGCTGGAGCTTCGAGCTGCGCTGCCGGGCCAAGGACTGCTCCCCTGCGATGGCCATGGCCTGGGCCACGGCCTTCCCTCACGGGGTCGACTCCGATCAGGAGATCGCGGTCACACTTCGGCACGACAACGGGACCCAGTTCACCTCTCACCACTTCCGAGAGGTCGCCGACGACCTCGGCATCAAGCTCAGCCGCACCGCCTATCGGCACCCCGACGGCAACGCCTTCATCGAGCGAGTGTTCAAGACCTACAAGGAGGAGGCCGTCTGGCCGCATGACTTCTTGAGCTTCGACGAGGCACGAGCTGAGCTGATCCGCTGGCTCATCGACTACAACGAGGAGCGTCCTCATTCATCACTCAACGACCTGACCCCGGCCGAGGCGAGAGCCGAAGCCCTGACCAACCACAAAACCGCAGCCTGAGTGTCAACGGGCGAGGGGGTCACTACGCACATTAGCCGGTCTTGGTCAATTTGCCCTGGTGTGACTAGCGGGTTGGGGATCTTCTCCTTGGCACAGGTTGCACTGGTCGTTCGAAGTATCACGGCTCTTCGGATTTCAGTGGGGGGCGATGGGCTTGAGGATTGCTTAGTCGGGCTTGTCTGCGGAGAGCAGAGCCTCCAGCGAACTCATTGCGATTCAAGGTTCTCGCGTCGCGTGGTCAGCGATTGCAAAACGGGGCTCAGTCAAGAACGGATCGAGGGCAAATATTGCACCAAGACTTTTGCCCGATGCCTCTTGATGTCTGAGAAGTTCATGTCGTAGCAAGCCATGGCTATCTCAATCTTCTACGCCGCCCACGGCACCTCAAGCTCCACGTGCGTACCAAACCGCATCCGGTGCAGCTCCAAGGCGACAGCGTTGCGGAAGATCTGCCACCCAATAATGTCGATGAACTGACGATCTGGCGTATCACTCAGGGCTCGCTCCCGAGGCAATGTCGAGTCAAGCACGTTGTTGCCCGACTCGGCGTCGCTGCGACGCCCGTAGAGGACCTTTCGAAGTTCTCCATCGAATGGGATCGACCGGAGGTGCTCGGCCCGGTTCCACGGGTCCAGCCGACCTGAGCCGTTCACCCGCCCAAGGTCCTCCTTAGTCTGGTCAAGCCGCACCCGAATCTCTCCGCCACCGAATGCGTCGGGCACCTCGTAGACGATGTACCAGCGAGAGTTGTCCTTTACCTTCGAGACCTTGCGACGGTCCAGCGGGACCACCTTGGTCTTTGACGACCCCGTCCGGATCGTGAGGCACAGCCTCCCTTGGATCGCCCGGGCCCCATACTGCGACCGCCGGTGACTGATCGGGTCAATGGTGTTCACAGGTACCACCTCCCCATCTGGCCGCCTGAGCGTCAAGCAGCCCTCATACGCCACGTCATGGACTTCCTTCCCCGGCGTCTTCGACATTCGGGCCATGGTCTGATATCCCGACCTATAAAGCTCCTGAATGTGCACCCCGTGGAATGCCCCGTCGTAGAGGACGAGCTGGACGCAGGGAAGTCGAGGGAGCGTGCGACGCATGCACTGCATCGCCGTCTCCGCCTCGCCGGCGTAGGCGTCGGTCCAGGTCGGAGGG
>CAIUZX010000598.1 GCA_903903715.1 uncultured Caulobacterales bacterium | reverse complement strand
GTCTGTGCGACAGCCTGACCGCCGACCAGCAGCAGGCTCAATCCCGCAAGGAGTGACAGTCTTAGGGAATGAGGGGTGGAACGGGTCTGCATGTCCGGCTCTGTTGGGACTCCAAGCTCCACGTGAACGGCAGCATTTGGGCGAAGCTGCGGCGTGATTACGGCATTGTTCGGAACGTGCAGGCGAAACCGGCGATGTCGTCACCGCTGGAGGACACGCTCTGCGCCTTGGCGTCATCGACTGTGCAGTTGAGATCACGCAGGCGGCGGGTGATGCGACCCGCAGCCGCCGCCGCACCTGAGCCGGCTTTCCCGAGCGCGTCAAACAGGCGTGCGCCGTCTTCCCCGCCGAACCGGACCGCGCGCGTTCCCGTTCGCGGGGAGGTCTGGTAGGAGCAATGGGACTTCACCAGGAGACCGCCCCATGAGCCTCGACGGCGCCTATGATCCCGCCAACGTGTTCGCCCGCGTGCTGCGGGGCGAGCTGCCTGCGCACAAGGTCTATGAGACGGCCGACGCACTGGCGTTGATGGACCTGTTCCCCCAGTCGCCGGGGCATGTGCTGGTGATCCCCAAGGGCGTTGAGGCGCGGAACCTCCTTGACCTCGACCCCAAGGCTTTGCCGCCTCTGATGCTGGCGGTGCAGACCGTGGCGAAGGCGGTGCGCAGGGCGCTGAACCCGGACGGGGTGATCGTGACTCAGTTCAACGGCGCGCCGGCGGGGCAGACCGTGTTTCACCTGCATTTTCACATCATCCCCCGCTATGAGGGCATGGCCCTCAAGGGGCATGGCCAGTCGGGCATGGCGGACGCCGGCGAGCTGGCCGCGATGGCCGAACGCATCGCCTCAGCCATCGATTAACCGTAGGTGTTGCAGGAAAGGTCACGCCCTCCGACAGAAAATCTGGTTTGCTGTCAGGGGGTCATGCGGGCACTGACGGGCGCTGTAGAATAGCGCCTTTCGGGTCGGCGTTAGAGTGGACGAGCGTGCATGGCGGTAGCGACGACGCGAAAAGCCTTCACCTGGCGCCGCCGCACCGCGATTCCCGGCTTTGGGATCACCTTCGGCGTGGCCTTCAGCCTTCTGTGCCTCGTGGTGCTGATCCCGCTCGCGGCGATCGTCCTGCGCGGGGCGTCCATGTCGCCCGAGGCCTTTGCGCGAGCGGCGTTTTCGGAGCGGGCGCTGGCCTCCTACCGCCTGTCGGTCGGCGCCGCCGCCGTCGGCGCCTGTGTCAACGGCGTCTTCGGCCTCGCCACCGCCTGGGCGCTGGTGCGCTATGCGTTTCCCGGCAAGTCCCTGCTGAACGCCTTTGTCGATCTGCCCTTCGCCCTGCCCACCGCCGTGGCGGGCATCGCGCTGGCGGTGCTCTATGGGCCGCAGGGCTGGCTGGGCGCCCCTCTGGAGCGTCTCGGTCTCCACGTGGCCAATACGCCGACAGGGGTGGCGGTCGCGCTGACCTTCATTGGCCTGCCCTTCGTCGTGCGCACGGTCGAGCCGGTGCTGCGGGACCTCGCCGTCGAGCTGGAGGAAGCGGCGGCGACCCTTGGCGCAACCCGCCTGCAGACCTTGACCCGCGTGATCGCACCGGCGCTCGCCCCCGCGTGGCTGACGGGCTTTGCGCTGGCCTTTGCGAGAGGTCTTGGCGAATACGGCTCGGTGATCTTCATCGCCGGCAACATGCCCTACCGGTCCGAGATCGCGCCGCTCTTGATCACCATCGAGCTGGAGCAGTTCGATTTTGCCGGCGCCTCGGCCATCGCCCTCGTCATGCTGGCGATCAGCTTTGTCATGCTGGCGATGATCAACACCGGCCAAAGCTGGATGCGGCGGAGCTCAGAGGCATGAGCCGCACCCTGCGCCCCTCAGAAGATCCCATCTGGCTGCGTGCGGGCGTGCTGTTCGCGGTCGCCCTGTTCATGGGGGTGATGATCGTCCTCCCGCTGGCGAC
>CAIUZX010000597.1 GCA_903903715.1 uncultured Caulobacterales bacterium | reverse complement strand
CGTGGTTGACGACACAGGCGAGGGGTTGGAGAAGATGCCGCCCTTTTCAAACTCGACTTCCACCGGCAGGGTCGCCACTGAAGCCCGGGCGCGGGCGAGCACCTCGTCCGCCGTGTCGCCGGGGGCGATGCGATAGTTGATGCGCGCGACCGCCATCGCAGGGAGCGCGTTCTCCTTGGGGCTGCCGGCAAGCATGGTCGGCGCCGTGGTGGTGTGCAGCGTCGCCGCACCCTGATCCGTCCTGGCGATCTGCGCCGCCAGAAGCGGGCCGAACAGCCAGTCATTGGCCACCACCAGTCGCGGCCCGAAGCTCAGGTGTGGGGCCAACGCCCGCAGCATCTGCGCCATCGGCCCGCCATAGCGGATCGGAAAGCCGTGGTCGTTGATGGCGATCACCGCGCGGGACAGGGTCACCGCCGCTGTGTCCTTAGGCGGAGCGGAGGAGTGCCCTCCAGCCGAGCGCGCCGTCACCCGCAAGGTGGCGTAGCCCTTTTCTGCAACCCCGATAATCGCCATGGGCGTGCCCGTGACCGGGTTGTTCTTGACGATCGCCATGCCCTCATCGAGGGCGAATTCCGCGCGAACGCCCCGCGCCTTGAGCGCCGCAGCCGCCGTCCTCGCGCCGGAGCCGACGGTCTCCTCATCATGCCCGGAAACGATCAGAATGGTCCGGCGCGGCTTGAAACCCTGAGCGGCCAGCGTTTCGGCCGCCTCCATCAGGCCGACGAGGCTCGCCTTGTCGTCCATGGCCCCTCGCCCCCAGACGGCGCCGTCTTTGATCTCCCCGCCGAAGGGCGCAGCCTTCCACTTATCGAGCGTCTCCTCCGCCACGGGCACCACGTCCTGGTGCGCCATCAGGATGATCGGCGGGAGCGACGGATCAGAGCCCGCCCAGGTGTAGATCAGCGCGCCGCCGCCGACGATCTCCCTGGCCGCCTTGGCGTGGAACGCGGGGTAGGTCGTGGTGAGCCAGACGCGGAGATCGTCCCAGGCCTTGGGATCATTCTGCGCCGGATCCTGATGCGACACGGTCTGGAAGCGGATCGCCTCGGACAGGTGCTGCGCCGCCTTGACGGTGTCCACCTGTGGCGATGGCGGAAGCGCAACAGCCACGGAGCCTTCCGACGTCATCGTCAGGGTGCGCCAGACAAGCACAGCGGCGAGCACAGCCAGAAGGCTCACGCCGCCCAAAATGATCGGTCCGATCTTCATTTTCCGGTTCCAGTTCCCGCGGACGCGCCGCCTTAAATACTTTTTTAAGGAGGCTAAACGGAAGCTTGACCATTGCCTAGTCGTTGAGCGATCCGTCGCCGTCTTCTTGCTTTCGGGAGGGCGCAAATCGGGTCAGAGACGTTCACGTGTTAACCGGATAGATGACCTCATGAGCGACGTTCGCACCGCCCCCCTCGGGACCTGGTCCCCGACCCTCGACGCGCCTAAGGCGGCGGCGCCCGCCATGATGACCTCTGCGCCCCCGGTTGAGGCGCCCCCCGCGACGCCTGTCGGCATTCCGCAGACGACGGAACTCGCGGCTCACCTCGCCGCGCGCCTGTGCCATGACTTCATCAGCCCGGCGAGCGCGATCATGTCGGGGGTCGACCTGCTCTCCGATCCAACCGCGCAGGACATGCGGGACGACGCCCTCAACCTGATCAGCGCCAGCGCGCGCAAACTGACCGACATGCTGGCCTTCGCCCGGGTCGCCTTCGGCGCGTCGGCGACAGCGGAAACCTTCGACTGCGAGGCGCTCAAGACCCTGACCGAAGGCGTCTTCGCCCATGTCCGGCCGAACCTGAGCTGGCAGGTCTCCCTGCCGACCCTGCCCAAGCCCGCCGCCCGGGCGATCCTCAACATGGCCCAGATCGCCGCATCCGCCCTGCCGACCGGCGGCGTCGCCGAGGCGCAGGCCTTCAATGATGAGACACACACCCGCATCACCCTCGATGCGCGGGGCCTGCGCGCCCGGCTGCGCCCCGAGGTGATCGACGGCCTCCGGGGCATGCCGCTGTCCGAGGGACTTGGCGGACACTGGGTGCAGGCCTATTACCTGAACGCTCTGGTGACCGCTGCGGGCGGTCGCTGCGACGTGACCATTTCTGAAGAGCGCGTTCTGCTGCGGGCCGACCTCCCCCGCTGACGCGCCGCCGGACCTGGTCGTCGCGGGAATGAGGGAAGCGTCATGTCCGCACCGCGCATCGCGATCGCCGGCGCTCTTGGGCGCATGGGCAGGGCCGTCGCCGCCGCAGCAGCGGACGGCGAAGTCGTGGCCCGCTTTGATCGTCTCGATAGCGTGGGCGAAGGTCTGACGGACAGCCGCACGGCGCTGGACCTCGCAGATGTCGTGATCGACTTCACCTCGGCCGCGGCTGCTTCCGCACTCGCGCTTTCGGCGGCTGACCTCGGTCGCCCCGCCTTCGTCATCGGCGCGACGGGTTTTACCGACGCTGAGGACGACGCGGTCCGCGAGGCGGCGAAGCGCCTGCCGATCGTGAAGTCCGGCAACTTCTCCCTCGGCGTCAACATCCTGACCGGGCTGGTGCGCGAAACCGCCGCCCGTCTGTCGGCCCTCGACTACGACATCGAGGTCTTCGAGGCGCACCATCGGCGCAAGGTGGACGCGCCGTCCGGCACCGCCCAGATGCTCGGCGAAGCCGCCGCTGCGGGGCGCGGTGTGGCGCTCAGCGACGTGCGCGCCGAAAACCGTGACGGCGTCACCGGCCCGAGAGCGTCAGGCGAGATCGGCTTTTCCGTAATGCGCGGCGGCGGGGTGATCGGTGAGCACAGCGTGATCTTCGCCGCCGAGGACGAGGTCATCACCCTCTCCCATTCCGCTCGGGATCGCGCCTTGTTTGCGAGGGGCGCGGTGGCCGCCGCCCGGTGGGTCGTGGGCCAGCCCCCCGGCCTCTATACCATGCAGGACGTGCTGGGCTTCACGGCTCGGAGCGCGCCGGCGCCGTGACCTCCGCGGGCTTGGGGTCCGGCGCGACCGGGTCCGGTCGCATCGCCGCCTCGAACTCCCGCGACAATATCCGATAAAAAGGCGCGCGAGGATCCGCGCCGGGGCTGTTCGGGAACTCCCGCGGCGCCAGACCCTTGTGCGCCGCCAGCATGAAGTCTCGCCAGATCAGGGCGGGGACTTCGCCGCCGGTGACCCCGCGCATCGGACGGTCGTGATCGTCTCCGACCCAGACGCCGGCGACAAAGTCCGGCGTAAAGCCGATGAACCAGGCGTCCCGGTAGTTCTGACTGGTGCCGGTCTTTCCGGCGGCGGGCCGATCGAGACGCGCGCGACGGCCTGTGCCCGCCGGGCTTTCGATAACCTGCCTGAGGATCGAGACCATCTGGCCCGCGCGATGATCGTCATAGATCGGCGTCGGCAGCACCGGATTGCGCCGCCAGATCAGGTCGCCGCGGGCGTTGGACACCTGATCGACCAAGAACGGGGTCGTCTGGCGTCCCCCGGTCTGGAACACCTGATAGGCGCCGGTGATGTCCAGCAGCGAGACCTCATATGCGCCGAGCGCGATCGGCAGCGCCGGATTGTCCGGTAGGCCCATCACGCCGAACCGGCGCGCGAGCCGCGCGATCTTGTCCGGACCGACCTGGTGGGCGATGCGCACGGCGGCGGTGTTCACCGAGCGAACGATCGCCTGGGTGATGGTGATATCGCCCAGGAAGCCCCGGTCGGCGTTCGAAGGCGCATAGCCGTCAATACTGACCGGGGCGTCCTTCACCATGTCCTCCGGCGTCACGCCCGTCTCGAAGGCGGCGGCGTAGACCAGAGGCTTGAAGGCGGATCCTGGCTGGCGCCGGGCCTGGTTGGCGCGATTGAACGCGCTTTCGCGATGATCAAGACCGCCGACCATGGCCAGAACCTCACCCTCCGGCCCCAGCGCGACCAGAGCGCCTTCGGTCACGCCGCGACCGCCTGCAGCGGCCACCCCCGCCCTGACCGCGCGAACCGCTTCGGCCTGCAGGCGCGGATCAATGGTCAGACGCACCACCAGGTCGGGCGAGGCGCCGTGCGCCAGACGTCTGGCCTCTGCTTGCGCCACGTCGAACACATAGCCGTAGTCGACTTCCCCTTGCGGCTCCGGCGCGAGAACCGGCGGATGGGCCAGGGCGTCCTGCAATTGCGCTGTCGAGATCCAGCCCGCCCTGGCCATGCGATGCAGCACCCATTGGGAACGTCGCATCGCCGAATGCAGGGTGTTGGATGACGCATCCCGCCGCGACGGCGCCTTGGGCAGGGCCGCGAGCAGCGCGGCTTCCGACAAGTTGACATCGGAGGCGGACTTGTTGAACAGGGTGTGGCTCGCCGCCTCCACCCCATAGGCGCCGCTGCCGAAATAGATGCGGTTGAGATAGAGATCGAGGATCTCGTCCTTCGACATCAGGCTTTCGATGCGCAGGGCCAGCGCCGCTTCCTGAAGCTTGCGCGTCAGGGTCTGATCGGGAGTCAGAAAGATGCCTCGCGCGATCTGCTGTGTGAGGGTGGACCCGCCCTGGACCACACGATGGGCGACGACGTCCGCCTTCGCGGCTCGAAGGATGCTGCGCAGATCCACGCCGTGGTGCTGGTAGAAGCGCTGATCCTCCGCCGCCAGAAACGCCTTGGGCAGGTAGGGCGGCAGCCGGTTCAGCGGCGCCGGCGGCCCGTGACGGAACCCGCGCAAGCCCATCACCTGTCCCGACGTGTCGAGGAAGGTGATTCCCGGGGGACGGTTCAGCGACCACAGCGCCTCCTTGCCCGGAATGGCGGGAAGCTCCGCGAAGGCGATCCGCCAGATCCAGACCGTGAGCACCACGGCGCTCAGACCAATGCCGAGCGCCAGAGCGACAGCAATTTGCACAAGCCGCTGCTGACGGTTCTGCCGGGCCTGGGCGAGATCCGCGCGGATCGGGCCAGAGGCGTCTCCGCCCGCACCCAGTATCGGCTTCCAACCTTCAGTCACCGGACAGGACGGCTCCGCAATTTGGTCGGCGAAGGCGCCACCTGACGCCAATATAGCGTCTGGTCATTGACAATCGACTAGTTTACGGCGGTTCACCATGACCGATAAGCCCTTCTGGGAGACGAAATCGCTGGAGCAGATGACTCCCGACGAGTGGGAGAGCCTCTGCGACGGCTGCGGACGCTGCTGTCTGGTGCGCTTTGAGGACGAGGAAACAGGCGAGGTGATCCCCACGCGGGCCGCCTGTCGCCTGCTGGATCTCGACCTCTGCCGCTGCAGCGACTACGAAAACCGCCGCGACCACGTGCCCGACTGCATCAAGCTGACGCCGCACGCGGTGGAGCACCTGACCTGGATGCCGAAAAGCTGCGCCTATCGCCGCATCTACGATGGTCGGGGCCTCGCCCCATGGCACCCGCTCATCTCCGGCGATCCCCAGAGCGTGGAGCGCGCCGGCATGAGCGTCCGCGGCATGGTCTTCTCGGAAAGCATCCTGCAGGACGTCGAGGACGCCATCGATTTCCCGGCGCCCGAGTTCGCTGAAGAAGGTCCCGTCGAGGACATCACCGAGTAGAGTTTCGCGCCTGCGCGGCCTGTGGCGTCGTTCCTCGCCTGTGATAGATTGCCCGCCATGTCTGACCACCTGCAAGGCGACCTCGCCACCGATCCCATGTCCTTCGCCCTGCAGCAAACCGATCCCCGCGACTGGGCGCCGGAGCTGCAGAAGTCTCGCATCTACGAGCAGCTTCTGTCGGACATCATCCTGGGCGCTCTGCCGCCCTCCGCGCCGCTGGAGGAAAAGCGGCTGGCGCTCCGCTATGGGGCGGGACTGTCAGGCCTGCGCGAAGCGATGAACCGCCTGGCGCTGGAGGGCATGGTCGTGCGCCGCGCGCGGATCGGGACCGTCGTGGCGCCGCTGGATCTTCGCGAGATCGCCCACGCCTTCGAGGTGCGCCGCCTGCTTGAGGGTCGGTCCGGCGCCCTGGCCGCCCGCGCCGCGACGCCCGCAGACATCGCCGCCATCCGCGCTGCGTTTGACGGCGCAGAGGCGGCGGTGGAGCGGGGCGACCTGAGGGCTTTGCTGGAAATGGACCGGAACTTCCACAAGGCGGTCGCGCACGCGACGCACAACCCTCTGCTCGCCCGCTTCATCGTGACCTTGCAGAACATCGCCACGCGTCACTGGATCTTTGCGATGGAGCAGCAGAGCCCCGAATCCCAGATGACCGATATCCGGCTGCACAGGGCCGCCGGAGAAGCCATCGCCGCAAGGGACGCGCAGGAAGCCGAAGCCGCTATGGGGCGGTTAGTGGGCGACGCGCCCCACTAGACCCTGTCCGGCTTAGCTTGCCGCGGTGTCCGCACCGACGACACTCGTCCAGAAGCGCCTCGCCTTGTCGAAGAAGCCGTCCTGACGCGGATGATGCGTGGTTGAGCCTTCCATGGACTTGGCGAGCTCGCGCACCAGTTCCTTCTGACGGCCTGTCAGCTTCACCGGCGTCTCGACCTTCAGCGTGACAAGAAGATCGCCGCGCTCCCGACCGCGCAGGGACGGCATGCCGCGACCGCGCATCCGCACCGTATCGCCGCTCTGCGCGCCTTCCGGCACCTTCACGAACACGCGACAGGAGTCAGCGTCACCTGTTTTCATGCCATCCGGGCACATGGCAGGCGCTTCGATCTCGCCGCCCAGCATCGCCATCCACATCGGAACGGGCGCCTCGCAGTGGAGGTCAAGGCCGTCCCGCTCGAACAGCTCGTGCGGACGGAGCGACAGGAAGATGTAGAGGTCGCCGCGGGGTCCGCCGCGCTGGCCGGCGTCGCCCTCGCCCTGCAGACGGATGCGCGCGCCGTCGTCGACGCCCGCCGGGATGCGCACCTGGAGCGTCCGCTCCTTGCGCACCTGCCCCGCTCCGTGACACGCACGGCAGGGGTCGGTGATGATCCGGCCCTGACCGCCGCAGCGCGGGCAGGTGCGTTCGATGGAGAAGAAGCCCTGGCTGGCGCGCACCCGGCCGTGGCCGCCGCAGGTCTGGCAGTTGGTGGGCTGCGAGCCCGGCTTGGCGCCCGATCCGTCGCAGGTGTCGCAGGTCTGGGTGGAGGGGATCTTGAGATTGACCTCCGACCCCGTATAGGCCTGCTCCAGCGTGATCTCGAGATCATAGCGCAGGTCCTGCCCGCGCGCCGGCCCGTTCGAGCGGCGTCCGCCGCCGAACATCTCTCCGAACACGTCGCCGAAGACTTCGGAGAAGATGTCGCCCGCGTCCTGGAACCCGCCCGCGCCGCCGCCGCCACCGCCCGGATTGAGGCCGGCGTGGCCGTAGCGGTCATAGGCCGCGCGCTTCTGCGGATCCGTCAGGACCGAATAGGCCTCATTGCACTCCTTGAAGCGACGCTCGGCTTCCGCATTCCCCGGATTGCGATCGGGGTGGTGCAGCATGGCGGCCTTGCGGAAGGCGGACTTCAGCTCCGCCTCGGTCGCCGTACGCGAAACCTCAAGGACTTCATAGTAGCAGCGTTGGGTCATGCGAGGGTCCAGTTACGCAAGGACTGAATCGAAAGCCCGACCCGCGGCGCCAAAACGGGCGCGCGGGCCGGACCGCCGAAATCAGGCGCTCTTCTTGCTGTCGTCGACTTCCTCGAACTCGGCGTCAACCACGCCGTCGTCCTTGTGACCCTCTGCATGCGCCTCTCCGCCGCCCTGCTGCGCCGCGTACATGGCTTCGCCGAGCTTCATCGACGCTTCCATCAGGGTCTTGGTCTTGGCCTCGATGGCTTCGGCGTCGTCCCCGTCCTTCACCGTCTTCAGGTCCGCAACCGCCGCTTCGATCGCAGCCTTGTCAGCGGCGCTGACCTTGTCGCCGTACTCCGCCACCGACTTTTCTGTCGAGTGGATCAGCGAGTCCGCATGGTTGCGGGCCTCGACGAGGGCCTTGCGCTTCTTGTCTTCCGCCGCGTTCTTCTCGGCTTCGCGCACCATCGTCTCGATGTCCGCGTCCGAGAGGCCGCCATTGGCCTGGATGCGGATCGAGTGCTCCTTGTTCGTCGCCTTGTCCTTGGCCTGAACGTTGACGATGCCGTTGGCGTCGATGTCGAAGGTCACCTCGACCTGCGGCACGCCGCGGGGCGCCGGTGGAATGCCCACGAGGTCGAACTGGCCGAGCAGCTTATTGTCGCTGGCCATCGGACGCTCGCCCTGGAATACCCGGATCGTCACGGCCGACTGGTTGTCGTCCGCCGTGGAGAAGACCTGGCTGCGCTTGGTCGGGATGGTGGTGTTGCGCTCGATCAGCGGGGTGAACACCCCGCCCAGGGTCTCGATGCCCAGGGTCAGCGGGGTCACGTCGAGCAGCAGAACGTCCTTGACGTCGCCCTGCAGAACGCCGCCCTGAACCGCTGCGCCCAGCGCGACGACTTCATCAGGGTTCACGCCTTTGTGCGGCTCGCGGTCGAAGAAGGCCTTCACGGCCTCCACAACCTTGGGCATGCGGGTCATGCCGCCCACCAGAACGACCTCGTCGATCTGCGACTTGGAGAACCCTGAGTCCTTCAGCGCCTGCTGGCAGGGGCCGATGGTCTTGGTGATCAGGTCCTCGACCAGCGACTCAAGCTTGGCGCGTGTCAGCTTGAGATTGAGGTGTAAGGGGCCCGAGGCGTTCATCGAGATGAAGGGCAGGTTCACGTCATACTGGGCGACGGTCGACAGTTCCTTCTTCGCCTTTTCGGCCTCTTCCTTCAGGCGCTGCAGCGCGAGCTTGTCGTTCCGAAGGTCGACGCTGGTCTCCTTCTTGAACTCGTCCGCCAGGAAGTCGACGATGCGCAGGTCGAAGTCTTCACCGCCGAGGAAGGTGTCGCCGTTGGTGGCCTTCACCTCGAAAACGCCGTCGCCGATCTCGAGGATCGAGATGTCGAAGGTGCCGCCGCCGAGGTCGTAGACCGCGATGCGCTTGCCTTCGGTCTTGTCGAGGCCATAGGCCAGCGCCGCCGCTGTCGGCTCGTTGATGATGCGCAGGACTTCGAGCCCGGCGATCTTGCCGGCGTCCTTGGTCGCCTGACGCTGGGCGTCGTTGAAGTAGGCCGGAACGGTGATGACCGCCTGATCGACCTTTTCGCCGAGGTGGGCTTCGGCAGCCTCCTTCATCTTCATCAGCGTGAAGGCCGAGATCTGCTGCGGCGAGTAGTCCTTGCCGTGGGCGCGCACCCAGGCGTCGCCGTTCGGGCCCTTGACGATCTCGAAGGGCACCATGCCCTTGTCCTTGGTCACGACCTGATCATCGTACTTGCGGCCGATCAGACGCTTGATCGCGAAGAAGGTGTTGGACGCGTTGGTCACCGCCTGGCGCTTGGCCGGCTGGCCCACCAGACGCTCTCCATCCTCGAGGATCGCGACGACGGACGGCGTCGTGCGCACGCCCTCGGCGTTCTCGATCACCTTCGGGGCCTTGCCGTCCATGATGGCGACGCAGCTGTTGGTGGTTCCAAGGTCGATACCGATGATCTTGCCCATGGGCGGCTCTCACTTTCTGTTCGGCGGACGGACTTGCGGGCCTTGTGGATGAAGCGCCCGCGAACGTCCTTCCCCGGTCGGTTAGAAGGTTCAGGTCGAAACGGCCCGGCGAATGTTCCTATCAGAAACCATCCGCATCACGCCGAGTTGGAGCGGATATGGGAAGTCGTGCGCCCTCCGCAAGACCGCAGCAGGGGTGTGGTTTTCGACAGCCCGATTAACTTTCGCAGCCTTCAGGGCGCTTTCGCCTCCCAGCCGCCGCCGAGGGCCTCGATCAGCCCGACGCTGGCGGTCAGTCGCGCCTTCTGCACGGTCAGCCGGTTCTGCGCCGCTGTCAGCGCCGCGTTCTGCGCAACCAGCACGGAGGCATAGCCCACTACGCCAGACTTGTACTGGTTCAGCGATATCGCCTCGGCCTCGCGCGCGTCGCTGAGCGCCTGATCCCGCAAGGCGATTTCGGATTCGAGCGCGCGCAGAATAGCGATCTGATCCTCAACATTGGCGAAGGCCGAGAGCACCGTCTGGCGGTACTGGGCGAGCTTTTGCCGGTAGAGCGACTTGGACTGGCGCACCTGCGCCTCGCGGGCGCCGAAGTCGAACAGGGTGACCGCCGCGCTCGCGCCATAGGACCAGCTCGCGGTTCCGGCCTTGAAGAGCTCCTTCGCCTTGGCGCTCGTCGAGCCGTCGGATCCGGTCAGGCTGATGGACGGAAAATAGGCGGCCTTGGCGACGCCGACGCCGGCGTTCGCCGCCGCCACGGCGCGTTCGGCCGCTGCGATGTCGGGACGTCGCTGCAAGAGGGTCGAGGCCAGCGACAGGGGCGCGGTGGGAACCACGTCGGCCAAGGGCGCAGGGGCGAGGGAAAAGTCCGCAGGCGCCTTGCCCACAAGCACAGCGATCGCGTGCTCAAGCTGGGCGCGCTGGCTGGCGATGTCGGCGAGGCTGGCCTTCGCCGTTTCGAGTTGGCTGCGCGCGGACAGGACGTCGCCCCGCGCCGCGACACCGGCATCGTACTGGTGCTGGGTGAGATCGAGGGCCTTCTGGTCGTTCTCTACCGTCGTCGTCAGAAGGGCTTTTTGCGCATCGACGGCGCGGAGCTGGAAGTAGTTGCTGGCCAGGGTCGCCTGCAGGGACAGGCGGACATTGGCGAGGTCGGCCTCGCTCATCTGCGCGTTTGCACGGGCCTGCTCCACCTGACGACGGACCTTGCCCCAGACGTCCGCGGTCCAGCTGGCCGAAGCCGCGGCGCTGTAGGCGCTCTGCGTCACCCCGGCGGCGCCGGTCGCGTCGCCGCCGCTCCTCTTGCCGGAGGCGGACCCGGAAAAGGCGGGAAGTAGCGTGCTCTGCGACACGGCCAGAGCGTCCTGCGCCTGCTTGTAGGCGGCGGCCTGGGCGGCGAGGGTCTGGTTGGACACCTGTATACGCCGCTCGAGGTCGTCCAGCACCGGATCGTGATAGGCCGACCACCACTGGCCGCGGTCGAGGGCGTCCATCGGCGTGATCGGCGTCCAGTCGGCGGCTTCCTTGAAGGCGGTCTCGGTCGCGACGACGGGGGCGCGATAGTCCGGACCCACGGCGCAGGCGGACAGCGCCAGCGCGCTCGCGCAGGCGACGAGGAGATTTCGGCCCAGGGAAAATTTCGACGAGGTCATGTGGTGGAGCCTTGCTCGGTCAGGGGCGAAAGCGGCGCGCCCGTCGGCCTCGGACGACGCCGGAACAGTCTCACGCGCCTCAGCCGGTCCATATAGATGTAAACGACGGGCGTGGTGAGGAGGGTCAACAGCTGGCTGGCGATCAGGCCGCCGATGATCGACAGGCCAAGCGGCTGGCGCATCTCTCCGCCCTCCCCGAAGGCCAGCGCCAGCGGCAGCGCGCCGAGGATCGCCGCGACCGTGGTCATCAGGATCGGCCGGAAGCGCAGCATCGAGGCCTGGTAGATCGCCTCCATCGGCGTCGCCCCTGCGCGCTGCGCCTGCAGGGCGAAGTCGATGATCAGGATCGCGTTTTTCTTGACGATGCCGATCAGCAGGATGACGCCAATCAGGGCGATGATCGAGAACTCCACATGGAACATCATCAGCGCTAGAACCGCGCCGACGCCCGCGGACGGCAGGGTCGAGAGCACCGTGATCGGATGCACATAGCTTTCGTAGAGGATGCCGAGGACCATGTAGACGGCGAGCAGCGCGCCGAGGATAAGCATCGGTCCGCTGGTGTTGGAATCCTGGAACGCCGCCGCGGTGCCCTGGAACGACCCCTGCACGGAGTTCGGCATGCCGATGATCGCCTTCGCCGACGCGAGCTCAGCCTGCGCATCCGAAAGCGACTTGCCGGGGACGAGGTTGAAGGAAATCGTCGCGGCGACGGTCTGGCCCTGGTGGCTGACGGAAACGGGCGTGTTGTTCGGCCCCCAGCTGGACAGAGCCGCCAGCGGGATCATGCGCTGCGCCGAGGTAGACAGGGCCTGTCCGGTCTGCGCCGCGGTGGCGCCAGTCGTGGTGCGCGTCGCCCCGGCCCCGGCCAGCGCCGTGGTCGAGCCCGAGACCCCCGAAGCTGACGTGGATGCTGTGACGGACGCAGGTGACGCGCTGGCGGACGCGCCGCCCCCGGGACCCGGCGTCGCCGGACGGGAGAGGCTGATATAGGGCGCCGGCGCGGGATTGCGGCTGAACAGGGTCGAGGCCGGACCGTTGGGGCGGCTAGACGCCGGATTGGTCGGCTGCGCGAGTTTCGCCGGCGACGTCAGCCGCGCGCTCTGGGCCGGGGACAGGACGGTCGCCGCCGTCTGGCTCACCGGCGGCAGCCACACGTCGTTCAGACTGTCGGCGAAGCGCGTGAACTTCGGCTCCGCCTCCATCACCACGTGGTATTGGTTAAGCGGGTTGTAGATGGTCGAGACCTGCCGCTGGCCGTAGAGGTCATAGAGGACATTGTCGAGCTGCTGGGCGGTGACGCCAAGGCGCGCGCCGGCGTCCCGGTCGAGGTTCACGAACATCTCGAGCCCGTGTTCCTGCTGGTCGGAATTGACGTCCGTCAGGATCGGCGATCGCTTCAGCTGGTTGAGCAGCCTTTCCGACCAGTCCCGGAGCAGTCCGATGTCGTCGCTTCGCAGGGTGTACTGGTACTGCGCCGCCGACTGGCGACCGCCGAGGCGAAACTCCTGCTGCACCTGCAGGAACAGGGACGCGCCCGGCACCCGCATCAGCTTGGGCCGGATACGCTGGGCGACCTGGTCAGAGGTCAGCCCGCCGCGCTCGGCCTTCGGCTTGAGGCTCGCAAACATGAACCCGCCGCCGCCGCCGGTGAAGCCGACCGCATGCAGGACCGCCGGGTCCGACGAGACAATCTTCTGCAGTCGGATGAACTTCTCGCTGGTGAGTTCGAAGCTGCTGGCCTGATCGACCTGCATACCGCCGACGAGCTGTCCCGTATCCTGCTGCGGGAACAGGCCTTTGGGCACTTGAACGAAAAGATAGAAGTTAAGACCGATCACCACCGCCAGCACCAACATCATCACCCGGCGATGATCCAGCGCCCAGGCGAGGGACCGGCCATAGAGCCAGGTCAGACCGTCGAGCGCACGCTCGAGGCCCAGCGATATCCGCGCAAACACACCGGCCGGGCGACCATCTGCGCTCGGCTGGGTGAAGCTGCCGAGCCGCGCCGCCATCATCGGCGTGAAGGTCAGGCTGACGATCAGCGAGATGACGATCGACGCCGACAGGGTCACGCCAAACTCGACGAAGAACTTGCCGATGATCCCGCCCATCAGCACGATCGGCGCGAACACGGCGATCAAGGAGATCGAAATTGAGATGACCGTGAAGGACACCTCCTTCGCGCCGATCAGGGCGGCCTCGAAACGGGGCGTTCCGGCCTCCACGTGACGGGTGATGTTTTCGAGCACCACGATGGCGTCATCGACCACGAACCCGGTGGCGACGGTGAGCGCCATGAGGCTCAGCGTGTCGAGGCTGTAGTGCAGCAGATACATCACAGACAGGGCGCCCAGAAGCGACACCACCACCGCGACCGCAGGAATGATCACCGCGCGTCCGTTGCGCAGGAACACCAGCACCACCAGCACGACGAGCAGGATGGAGATGCCGAGCGACGTCTCCACATCGCGTAATGAGGATCGCGTGCTGGTCGTGCGATCCACGCCGATCTCGAGATCAACCTGCGGCGGGAGCTGGGCCCGCAGGTGCGGCAGCTCGGCCTTGATCCGGTCGACGGTCGCGATCACGTTGGCGCCGGGCTGGCGGGTGATGCGGACGACGATGGCCGGCTTGCCGTCGACAAGGCCCATGTTGCGCACGTCTTCCACGCCGTCCACCACCTCGGCGACGTCGGACAGGCGCAGGGCCTGACCGTCCCGCATGGCGATGACGAGGGAGCGGTATTCCGCCGCCGTGCGCGCCTGGTCATTGGTGTAGATCTGCCAGCGACGCTCGCCGTCGCTGACGAAGCCCTTTGGCGCATTGGCGTTGGCGGAAGCGATCGCGGCGCGGACGTCCTCGGGACTGACGCCGTACTTGAACAGCGCGCCGGGATTGAGCTCCACGCGCACGCCAGGATTGGCGCCGCCGCCGAGGGAGACATCGCCCACGCCTCGCACCTGGCTGAGCTTCTGCTGCAGGATCGTGGCCGCCGCATCGTACATCTGCCCCTTGGACAGGGTCGGCGAGGTGAGCGACATGATCAGGATCGGCGCATCGGCCGGATTGAACTTGCGATAGGTCGGGTTGCTGCGCAGCGTCGCCGGAAGATCCGGGCGCGCCGCGTTGATCGCCGCCTGCACGTCACGGGCGGCGCCGTTCACGTCCCGGGACAGGCCGAACTGCATGATGATCTGGGTCTGACCGGTCGAGGAGTTCGACGTCATTTCCGAGACGTCGGCGATCTGTCCCAGATGGCGCTCCAGCGGCGTGGCGACGCTGGTGGCCATCACCGCCGGACTCGCCCCCGGCAGGTTCGCCTGCACCTGAATGGTCGGCAGATCGACGGCGGGCAGCGAGGACACCGGCAGCTGGAAATAGGCGGCAACCCCCGTCAGGGCGATGCCCAGCGTCAGGAGCGTGGTGGCGACCGGCCGCCGGATGAAGAGCTCCGTGATGTTCACGTCACGCGGGTCCCGGAGGCTTCGTCCGCCAGACGGTCAGCGGGCAGGCGCCGGGCCAGACCGTCGAACGCTAGATAAATAACCGGCGTCGTGAACAGGGTCAGAAGCTGGGACGCGATCAGTCCGCCGACGATGGCGATGCCCAGCGGCGCGCGCAGCTCCGCCCCATAGCCGCCGCCGATCATCAAGGGCGCTGCGCCGAAGAGGGCCGCAAGCGTCGTCATCAGGATCGGCCGGAAGCGCAGGAGCGCGGCCTTGCGGATCGCGTCCAGCGGCGACAGCCCCTCGTTCCGTTCCGCGTCGAGGGCGAAGTCGATCATCATGATCGCGTTCTTCTTGACGATGCCGAACAACAGGATCAGCCCGATCACGCCGACGACGCCGAGGTCCTGCCCGCAGATCATCAGGGCCACCAGCGCGCCGACGGCGGCGGACGGCAGGGTCGACAGGATCGTGATCGGGTGGATGAAGCTTTCATAGAGTACGCCGAGCACGATGTAGATGGTCACGATGGCGGCGAGGATCAACCAGAGCTCGTTGTTCAGCGACTTCTCGAAGGCGTCGGCGGCGCCGAGGAAGGTGGTGTTGATCGCGGCGGGCACACCCGTCTGATCGCCGACCTTCACCTCGCGCTCCATCGCCTTGATCGCCGACACAGCGCCGCCGAGGCTCTCGCCCTTGCCAAGGTTGAAGCTGATCGTCGCGGCGGGGAACTGGCCGACATGGGTGACGGCGAGAGGGGCGGACTGCTCGACGATCTTCGCAATGGCGGACAGGGGCACCTGCCCGCCGGAGCTGGTCGGAAGGTAGAGTCCGGCCAGCGCCTCCGGGCCGGAGCTGTGCTCGGGACCCACTTCCAGGATCACCCGGTACTGGTTGGACTGGGTGAAGATGGTCGAGACGATCCGCTGCCCGAAGGCGTTGTAGAGGGCGTTGTCGATGGCGGACATGGAGACGCCGAGACGCCCGGCCGTATCCCGGTCCACCTCGACCGACAAGGCGAGACCCCGCGACTGCACGTCGGAGGTGACATCGGCGAGCTTGGGCGATGTCTTGAGCTTGGCCACTAGCGCCTCCGCCCAGGTCTGCAATTGTGCGGCGTTCGCGCCTTCCAGGACGAACTGGTACTGGGTCTTGGCCACCTGGCTGTCGATGGCCAGATCCTGCACGGGCTGCATGTACAGCGACGCGCCGATGACCTTGACCTCGTCGTTCAGCCTGCGGATCACGTCGCTCGCCGTGCCCGACCGCTGCTCCAGCGGCTTGAGCTGGATGAGCACGCGACCGTTGTTGACGCTGTTGTTCTGGGCGTCGACGCCGGTGAAAGCGGACACGTTGGCGACGGCCGGATCCTTCAGCAACTGATCGCTGACCTGACGCTGCAGGTCGGTCATCTTGGCGAAGGAGACGCTCTGGTCCGCTTCGACCACGCCCTGGATCTCGCCGACGTCCTGGACGGGGAAGAGGCCCTTCGGGATGATGAAGTAGAGCGCGGCGGTGAACAGAAACGTCGCCACGGCCACGATAAGCGTCGCCCTCTGGCGGGCGAGCACGAAGCCGAGCGCAGAGTCGTAAGCTGCGATCACGCCGTCGAGCAACTTCTGCGCCCGATCCTCGAAGCCGCCGGCGCGCGGCGCTTTCGGCGTCTTCAGCCAGAGCCCGCAAAGGGAGGGGACTAGGGTCAGGGACACGATGGCGGAAATGATGATGGTGACCGCCAGCGTCACCGCGAACTCCCGGAACAGACGGCCGACGACGTCCGCCATGAACAGGAGGGGAATCAGCACTGCCAGCAGCGAGACGGTCAGCGAGATGATGGTGAAGCCGATCTCGCCGGCCCCTCGCAGGGAGGCGGAGCGGCCGTCCTCGCCCTCCTCCACATAGCGACTGATGTTCTCAATCATCACGATGGCGTCGTCGACGACAAAGCCGGACGCGACCGTGAGGGCCATCAGGCTGAGATTGTTCAGGCTGAAGTGCATCAAGTACATCACGCCGAACGCACCCACGAGGGACAGGGGCACGGCGATCCCGGCGATGAATGTCGCCGCCGGATTGCGCAGGAAGACGAAGATGACGGCCACGACCAGCATGACCGCGAGCGCCAGCTCCAGCTCCACATCGTGGACGGACGCGCGGATGGTCACTGTCCGGTCGGTCATGGGCGTGATCACAAGACCTGCGGGCAGAGCGTCCTCGATCAGGCTGGGCTTGGCGAGGCAGTCGCCGCGCTCGCAGTAGGTGTGCGGCAGGAGCTTCTTGATCCGGTCCACCACGGCGATGACGTTGGCGCCGGGCTGGCGCTGGATGTTCAGGATCACCGCCGGCGCAGTGAAGGGCTTGCCGTCCTTGCGACCGCCCGCGAGTGCGGACAGCTGGGTATTCTCGGCGGACCCCACGACCTTGGCGACATCGCCGAGGCGGATCGGCGCGCCGTTCCGGTAGGCGATGACGAGCTTCTCGTAGTCGCCGGGGCTGCTCAGCTGATCATTGGCGTTGATCGCATAGGCCCGGGTCGG
>CAIUZX010000596.1 GCA_903903715.1 uncultured Caulobacterales bacterium | reverse complement strand
CGCGGTCGAACTGCATGCCCTCGACGACGTCGAGTTCGGTTTCAAGGCTCTTGGCCTCTTCCACCGTGATCACGCCTTCGTTTCCGACCTTGGCCATCGCCTTGGCGATCATCGCGCCGATTTCAGCGTCGCCATTTGCGGAGATGGTGCCGACTTGCGCGATTTCGGAGTTGTCCGAAACCTTCTTCGAGGACGCCTTGATGTGCTCGACCGCTACAACAACGGCCTTGTCGATGCCGCGCTTCAGATCCATCGGGTTGCGGCCGGAGGCCACCGATTTCAGGCCTTCGACAACGATCGACTGCGCCAGAACCGTAGCGGTCGTGGTGCCGTCGCCGGCCTTGTCATTGGTCTTGGAAGCGACTTCGCGGATCAGCTGGGCGCCGAGGTTCTCGAACTTATCGGAAAGTTCGATTTCCTTCGCGACCGACACGCCGTCCTTCGTGGTGCGCGGGGCGCCGAAGGACTTTTCGATCACCACGTTGCGGCCCTTGGGGCCCAGGGTGACCTTCACCGCGTTGGCGAGGATGTTGACGCCGCGCAGCATCTTGTCGCGCGCGTCTGTACCGAAATAAACGTCTTTTGCAGCCATGGTCTCAGTTCCTTGAGATCAGGAGGGATGTGAGAAAGCGAATAGCGAGATCGTCGAAACGATCAGGACTTGGTGTTGACCACGCCCAGGATGTCGCTTTCTTTCATGATGATCAGATCTTCACCGTCGATCTTGACTTCAGTGCCGGACCACTTGCCGAACAGGATACGATCGCCGATCTTGACTTCGGGTTCGATGCGCTTGCCGCTGTCGTCGCGGGCGCCAGGACCGACGGCCAGGACTTCGCCTTCCTGAGGCTTTTCCTTGGCGGTGTCGGGGATGATGATCCCGCCCTTGGTCTTGGATTCTTCTTCGACGCGCTTCACGAGGACGCGGTCGCCGAGAGGACGAAACGCCATTGTTTGTATCTCCTAAGATTATTGGCCTCAATGGACCTTATCCGTCGCCTACCGACCCGCGAACCGTTAGCAGCCGAGGTCGGTGAGTGCTAACGCCGCTGAGATAGGCGCCGCTCAGGGGCAAGTCAAGGGCCCCGCAGGTCGTCGAAGTCGCGTCAGCGGGTCGTCAGGCCCGCGCTTCGAAGCTCTTCGCGGACGAGAGAAATATCACCCTGTAGCAGGGGATGGGCGATCAACTTCTGGCCGACGGTAACGCCAAGCACGTGGCTCGCCTCAGTGTCGGATGCGTAGTGATCACCGCAGATCTGACGGCTGAAAGCGTAGTCGCGCGCACGGTCGAGCAAGGCCTGCGACTTCTCCGGGATGAGTTGGGCGAGCACATAACTGACGGAGTAGCCCAGCGTTGCGTGACCGCTCGGGAACGATGTCTTCGGATTGGCGTTCGGCTTGTAGTCACAAGGCTTGATCGAAGTGTCCATCGCCCAGGGCCGCATGCGAAGGAAATAGCGCTTGGCCACATTTGCCGCGACCGACTGCTCGTTTTCGACGATCTTTAGAAATGCAGCCGTGCGCGGCAATTTTGCCAGATCAAAGGCGGGGCCGAGCGTCGCTGCGAAAATCTGGCTGTCTTCGTGTTTGTCGTCCCAATCCGCCTGAGCGCGGCGCTCAGCGCCGGTCGTGCGGTAAAGCCGCAACACTTCCTGAAGCTCGCCCTTCTGCACATCGGAACCATCCTTTGCAGGCGGGGCGAGCAACATGGACGGGTCCACATCTGACGACGTCAGAACCTTGAAGGTTTTGGCAGGCTTCGCCATGGTCGCGACAGGAGCGGCGGCTTCCGTCTGCGAGT
>CAIUZX010000595.1 GCA_903903715.1 uncultured Caulobacterales bacterium | reverse complement strand
TGGAGCGGCTCGCCGAATCGCTGGGCGATCAGGTCGCCCAGGCCCGTCGAGATATGGCCGAAAAGCTCCGCGTCGTAGCGCAGACCGATCGGATTGAAATTCTGGAGGACGCGATCAACCAATTGGCCGGACAGGTCGACCGGACCGAGAAGTCGTCCGGTCAGGCGATCGACCGTCTGGGCCAGGAGGTGATGAAGATCGCCGAGGCCATCAACCAGCGCGTCTCGGTGGTCGAGCGTCGCAATGATCGACTTGCCGACAGCCTGACCGGCGAAATCGGCAAGATCGCCGGCGCTCTGGAACAGCGGCTCCTGAAGTCGGACTATGCCCACACCGAAGCCCTGCAGAAGCTATCCGGCGATATTCGCGACGTGGCGGAGCGCCTGACCGAACGGGTCGCGCGCACCGAGGGCCGGACAACCGAAGCGCTGGCGGAGTTCTCGCGTCGCGGCCCGAACATGGAAGGCGCCGCCGCGGCCATCAAGGCCGATGTCGCGTCCGAGATCGCCGACCGGATTCGCAAGAGCGAAGACCGCACGGCCAAGCTTCTGGAGGAGTCGCAGACGCGCATCGAGGCCCGTCTGGCGCAGCAGGCCCAGAAGGCCGCGGCATCGTCCGCCGCGACGCCGCGCTCGGCCTTCGTCTCCGGACCGGATCCCTTCGCGGAAGAGCCGCAGGCCCCGACGTCACCCGTCACGACGTCCCGTGCGGACGCGGGCTTCGTCGCGCCGCCGCCCGTTCAGCCGATCTCCAAAGCGGAACCGCCGGAATGGCCATCGACGCCGGATCTACCGGAGGAAGAGGATCATTTCGAGACGCAGGCTGCGCCTGTCGCGCCCGCGCCGAAACCGGCTCCCCCCGCCTTCAAGGCGCATGACAGCTTCATTGATCCGTTCGACGATCCGGTCTTTGCAGAAGACGCGGACTTCGTCTCTCCGGCCCTTGACGATCCCTTCGCAAAGATCCGGCCGCCGGAAAACCCGGAACGACGCAGCCTTGTCCGCCGCGAGGCTCTGGACGCGCTCCGCGCCGGCGAACCCTTCCCCGACAGCACGCCGGAAGCGCCCTTCGTCAGCCCGCACGCGCACGCCGAACCTGAGGCGCATGGGTGGCCCGCTGAACCCGAGGCGGCGCCGCACGAAACGCCCCATGTCGCCTTCGGGCCGGAACACGAAAAACTGCTCGCCGCCTTCGATGACGTCGATTTCGGAGACGAAAGCTTCGGTTCCGTCGCCGATGCGCCGCGCGACGGTCACGGATTTGCTGCGGACGAACCGACCTTCTCGCATGGGGCCGCCGAGGCGGAGCCCGAGCGTGTCTCCACCCGCGACCTGATCGCGCGGGCGCGGTCCGCGGCGCGGGAAAACAACCCGCCGGAACGGCCGCAAAAAGAAAAGAACGAGGGTAAGAGCGGACCTTTCGGGCTCAACCTCAGCCTGCCCAAGCGCAAATCCCGGGGGCCTGGCGGTGGAACGGTAACCCTGCTGTTGGCGAGCGCGGTGTCCATCACCGTGACGGCAACCGTTCTGGGATACCTGATCGTCAACGACTCCAATTCGGACTCCGGCCATAGCGAACCCCTGGTCGCTCACCGGGATTCCCGTCCAAAGTCTGCGGACCCAAGATCCGCAGAACCCGCCACGGCAGGAGCTGCGCAGTTGGCGGTCGCGACGTCCCCTGACCCGTCGGCGGGCGCGAGGTCGGGCGGCGAGTCCACGGACGCCAAGGATGTCTATCAGACCGCCGCCCGTCAGCTGGACGCCGGCGATCCCAAGGGCGTCGCCACGCTGACCAAGGCGGCCACACTGGGCTACGCGCCGGCGCAGTTCCACCTGTCGACCCTTTTCGACAAGGGCGCCTCTGGGGCGCCGAAGGATCCGGCCAAGGCGCGGCTCTGGGCCGAGCGGGCGGCGCAGGCGGGCGTGCCCAAGGCCATGTACAATCTCGGCCTGTTCCTGTTTGACGGTAAGGGCGGCCCGCCCGATCTGCCTGCGGCGGCGGCATGGTTCCGCAAGGCGGCGGACCTCGGCCTTGTCGACGCCCAGTACAATCTCGCCCGGCTTTATGAGAACGGGTATGGCGTGCAGCAGAACGCCGGTCAGGCCTACACCTGGTATCTGATCGCGTCCAACGGCGGCGACCAGGACGCCCGCGCCGACGCCACGCGGATCAGAGCGTCGCTGGACAAGACGGCGCGCAGCGCTGCTGAGCGCGCCGCAAACGCCTTCCGGGCGGCCTCTTCCGCGGTCGAGGACGTGGCGTCGAGCCGCTGAGCCCCGCGTCAGCCGTTCCACGCTCCAAGGGCGATGGCGGCGAACAGGATGAGACCGGCGTCCCGGTTGGACCGGAACAAACGGAGCGCACCCTTGGGATCATCCGCCCGCACGTCCCGAACCTGCCGCGCGAGATGCGCCCCGTAGGCGACGACCAGGATCAGGAACAGGTTGGACAGCCCGGCCATGGCGCCTGAGGCCATGGCCAGCACGAAGGCCAGGGCGTAGAACACCCCCACGCCGATCCGCACCGCGCCGCCGAGGCGCCGGGCGGAGGACTTCACCCCCACCAGCGCGTCATCCTCCAGATCCTGCAGCGCATAGATCGTGTCGTAGCCGAGGGTCCAGAACACGCCGCCCGCATAGAGGCACACGGCCGAGGTCGCCAAGCCGCCCGACTGCGCCGCGAAGCCGAGGAGCGCGCCGGCGTTGAAGGTGAGGCCGAGCCACGCCTGCGGCCACCAGGTAATCCGTTTCATGAACGGGTAAGCGGCGACGAGGCCGAGGGATGCGACGCCGAGGGCTATGGCGGTCAGGGACAGGGTGAGCAGGATGCAAAGGCCCGCGAGGGCGCAGACGGCGATGAACGTCCACGCGCCCTTCACCGTCACCTGCCCCGACGGGATGGGGCGTCCGGCGGTCCTCGCGACCTTGGCGTCGATATCCCGGTCGACAATGTCGTTATAGGCGCAGCCCGCCGCGCGCATGATGAAGGCGCCCAGCGCGATCTTGATGAGGAGGAGGATGTCCGGCGCTCGCCCCGCGGCGGCGCTCGCCAGCGCCGCGCCCTGCCAGCCCGGCAGCATCAGCAGCCACGCCCCCGCCGGCCGGTCGAGACGGCCCAGCTTCAGCCAGGGGCGCCAGGTGAGCGGCGCGTAAGCGTCCACCCAGTTGTCCGGAGCGGCGTCGGGAAGGCGGTCGGCTTGTGTCATGATCGGCTGTTTACGATGACTGGCTTCAACAGGAAAGTCGGCCCCCTCTGGACAAGGCGCCCGGAGGAGCCGAAATCGGGACTATGTCGAACGATCCGAAATTTCCGCCCCCCGGCGACGTGCATCAACTCGAGCGCGGCGTCGTGCTGTCGCCGCGATTTGACGCGAACGGTCTTGTCGCCTGCGTCGCCACCCACGCCGAAACCGGGGAGGTGTTGATGCTGGCCTGGATGAACGCCGAGGCGCTGAGGCTGACCATCGAGACCGGCGAGGCGCATTATTTCAGCCGCTCCCGCAACGCCCTCTGGAAGAAGGGCGAAACCTCCGGACAG
>CAIUZX010000594.1 GCA_903903715.1 uncultured Caulobacterales bacterium | reverse complement strand
TTCAGGCATATATTAAGCATAATCTGGATTTATATTGCGGCGTTTTATGCGATTCCTTCGAGTTAACTCGATCTGTTTGTCTTTTCGGGTTGGTTGTAAATATTATTTTTACTCCGATTTGGCTTTCTGATCGGGTTCTGATGCTGAATCCGGGGTTTCCAACAATGCAGTTGGGTCGCACTCTTTCTGACTTGTTCGGTCGGTTTCGCCGCTGCTCCATAGGCGGGATCGCACAGGTCTTCGCCATTTCCGCGATTCCCCTGGTGATCGGCATCGGCGGCGTCGTCGACTTCAGCATGTACAACACGGCCAAGGGCAAACTGCAGGACGCCCTCGATGCGGCGACATTGAACGCCGCAGGCTCCGCCTCTCATGACGCGACGGTGCTCCAGTCTCTGACCACGACGGCGTTCAACGCCAACTTCCAAGGCGCATCGTCGATGACCGGTTCGGTGTCGGCGTTCAACTACAACTCGACCACAAAGACGCTGACCGCCTCGGCCCACGGGGTCTTCACCCCGACCTTTGCGACGCTGTTCGGCTATAGCTCGCTGGACATGACGGTCAGCAGCACGACGACGCAGCAGGCCAACGGCACGCTGGAGGTCGCCCTCGTGCTCGACAACACCTGGTCGATGAGCGTCGCGCTGGACGCGACCGGGACCAAGATCGACGTACTCAAGACCGCGGCGAAGACCCTGGTCGACCAGGTCATGACGCCGGACGCTGGGGACAATGTGAAGGTCGCGGTGGTGCCCTATGCGGACTATGTGAATGTCGGCACGGGCAACCGCAGCCAGGGCTGGCTGAACGTTGCGGCCGATTATTCGGTCACAGTTCCGCAAACCTGGGTTCCCAAGACCTGCAACACCTACACCACCAAATGGGTGTGCACGGGCGGGCATCCCGGCACGTGTTCCAGCACGACGGACGGGGTCGTGTCGACCTGGACCTGCACCGTGGGGCAGACTTGCGGCAATCAGACCGTGGCGCCCTATCAGAGCTGCTCCGGCGGGTATTATTCAGGCGGAAATACAAACTACTACAAGTGGTACGGTTGCGTCCTCAACCAGGTCCAGGCCGACGGCAGTCTGGCTCTGCCGGACCCGACCCAGCCCTACAAGGGGACGCTGGACACGTCGCAGAAGTGCCTGAACCCGATCGTGCCGCTGACGTCCGACAAGTCCGTCATCACGACCGCGATCAATGGCCTGGTGATCAATATCGGCGGCTACAAGCCGGAGACCTACATCCCGGCTGGTCTGGTCTGGGGCGTGAACGCGATCACGCCGTCCGCGCCCTTCACCGAAGGCGCGGCGTTTGATCCGAAGAACAAGCAGCCGAGGAAGGCGATCGTCCTGATGACGGACGGCTCGAACACCGAATACCTGAAGTCCGACGGCACGCTGGGCGTGGCCAATGCGGCGCAGATCGTCAAGGCCTACAAGGATCAGGACGCCGTCTGCGCCTATGCCAAGGACAAGAAGATCGAGATCTACACCATCGGCTTCGGCGTGACCGACACCACCTCGCTGGCGCATCTGCAGAGCTGCGCGACGGACGGCGCGCACTATTTCGACGCCAAGAATTCAGCGGGTCTGATCCAGGCGTTCAAGACGATCGCCGGCGCGCTCTCGAACGTCCGTATCGCGAGCTGATCCGCCGGTCGGCCGTAGCCGTGCTGAAGCCCCTGCGGGTTGCAGACGGTGTCGCGCAGCCCTAACCTCGCCCAGGTCGCCTTGAGAGCGGCGACGGGAGAGGCGGCCTCATGGACCAGGTGTTCGGATCCGACGCAGCCGGCGACGAGGCGAAGCACGCGGACTGGCTTTGGCCTGCGCGCCTCGTGGTCGGATTGCTGACCGGTCTCGGCGTCTGGCGGATCTCCGAGGCGGCGAAGGTCCCGGTGCTCACCGACGCCCAGATGGCGAGACACGTGACGGCGCTGAGCTGGGCGCAGGCGCATCCCTTCATCTTCGCCGCCCTTGTCCCGCTCGTTTTCTTCCTGCCGCTGATCCTGATCGCCGAGATGGGGCGCATGCGGCCGCGTCTGCTTGGCGGCTACGTGGGGCTCGCGGGCGCCGTTCTGGGCGCGATGGCGATCTACAGCGTCTGGCGGACGCCGGAACTGACGGTCGTCAGCGGCGCCCTGAAGATCAGCGAGAGCTTCCCCAATCCCTGGCCGGCCTTTCCGTTCCTTCTGGCGGGAAGCGTCTGTCTCTTCATCGTCAATCAGCTTCTCGAGCACAGGGTGCGCGGCCACACCCTGTTTTCCGACTATGCCGACTATTTCGAGGTCAGCTGGATGCGTGGCGCGCAGCTTGTCCTTTCACTGGCGTTCGGCGTTCTGGTCATACTGGTGCTCAATCTCGGCGGCGCACTGTTCGGGCTGATCAAGATCAGCTGGTTCCTTGAGCTGGTGCAGAAGCCCTGGTGTGCGATCCCCGCCTATGGCGTCGCCTTCGCCGCCGCCGTGCACATAACGGATGTGCGTCCAGCGCTGCTCCGCGGTGCGCGCAATCTCGGGCTGACCCTGCTGTCGTGGATCACGCCGCTGATGACCCTGATCGCAGGTGGGTTCCTTGTGGCGCTCCTGTTCACCGGCCTCGCGCCCCTTTGGGCGACGAAGCATTCGGCGACGCTGCTGCTGAACGCCGACGTGGTGATACTGCTGGCGCTCAACGCCGCCTACAAGGACGGGGCGCCGCAAGGCCAGCCGCCCCTGGTGGTGCGCTGGGCGGGGCAGGGGGCGGCTTTCGTCATGCTCGCCTTCGCGCTGATCGCCGCTCACGCCCTATATCTGCGCGTCAACCAGTACGGCTGGACCCAGCAGCGGGTGCACGCCGCGGCGCTGAGCGTGATCCTGCTGGTCTACGCCGCCGGTTATGTCTGGGCGGCCGTGCGCTCGGCGCGTTGGATGCAGGAGATCGAGCGGGTCAATGTGACCGCCAGCCTGGGCGTCCTAGCCATCGCCTTCGCCTTGTTCACACCCATCGCCGATCCCGCGCGGATCGCCGTGGAAAGCCAGGTCGCACGGCTCACCCGACATGCCGTTAAGCCGGAGCAGTTCGACTTCCACACGCTGCGCTTCCAGAGCGGCCGTTTCGGGGCCGGGGCCCTGAACCGCCTGACCCGCTCCGACCGGCCGGATGTGAGGGACCGGGCGCTGCGAGCGGCCAGCCTCACCGAGCGCAGGTTTGCCGACGCAGACGAGGCGGCGCCGAACGTGACGGATCCGCCGCTGTCCCATGCCGTGATCTTCCCCAAGGGAGCGACGCTGCCGAAGGATTTTCTGGCGCATTCCAAGGATGACGCAGGGCGTGACTGCCTGACGAACGGCGCCCACTGCGAGATCTACGTGCTGACGCGTCCCAACGCGACGGATCCCGTGATCATCGTGAACTCCACGCCCGAAGCGAAAAGCGGCGTGTTCGGCGCTGTCGACATCTGGACGAAGGAAGACGGCGCTGACTGGAAGCGCCAGCAAGGGACGGAGCTGACGATCTGTCCAGCGGCATTGGCGGCGTTGCGAGCCGGCCAATACGCCATCGAGCCCTCCAAGGTGCAGGATCTCGTCGTCGCCGGCTTGCGCGTGCCATTGGGGTTTGCGCCAGCCTCAAGCTGTCAGTCGCCGCCTTACAAGATCAAGCTAATCCGGGAGGTCACCCGATAGCTTGTGCTCCGTCACCCCCAGCGCGTCGGCGAGGCGGGTGCGGGCCTGTCCGGGGCGCAGGGGCTTCTGCTGGTCGGGGTGAGGGGCCCAGCCGGTGAGGGTGGACATCTCGAAGGTTGCGCGCACGCGGCCGTCAGCCTCCGAGAACCGCGCCTGATAGAGCGCCATCGCCCGCATCAGCACGTCCCTTCGCAGGGGCCGTCGATCCTTGGCCATGAGCGCGTTCGTCTCCCCCATGGCCCGCAGGTCGCGGAGCAACTCCAGCGGATGGGCGTAGCGCACGGTCACCCGGTCAATGTCCACGACCGGCAGGGCGAGGCCCGCGCGAGATGCGAGCATGGCGAGGTCCGGCCCGTCGGCGAACGGCGAAACCCGCGGCGCCGCGCCGCCCGTCACTTCGGCTTCGGCCTCCAGCAGGCACTGCCGCAGTTCGGTGAGGGTCTGGCCG
>CAIUZX010000593.1 GCA_903903715.1 uncultured Caulobacterales bacterium | reverse complement strand
TTATCGCCCTTATCGGAGACGACGACCCCCTCGAGGATACGCTTGGGCATCGGGGCTCTCCTTAGGCCGGGGTCTTGGCGTGCAGGACAGTCTTGATACGCGCGATGTCGCGACGGATCTGCTCCACACGGTGAGTTTTATCGACCTGCCCGGTCGCAGCCTGGAAGCGCAGGTTGAACTGCTCCTTCTTGAGGCTCAGCAGGCTATCGGCCAGCTGATCGGGGGTCATGGAACGAACGTCTGCAATCTTCATGATCAGTGCTCCACCGCCACACCAGCGTCGATGCGCGTCACAACACGGGTCCGAATCGGCAACTTGGCCGCGCCGAGCGCAAGCGCTTCACGCGCAACATCGTCCGGCACGCCGTCGATTTCGAACATGATGCGGCCGGGCGCGACGCGAGCGGCCCAATGGTCCACCGCGCCCTTGCCCTTGCCCATGCGGACTTCGGCGGGCTTGCCGGTGACCGGCACGTCCGGGAAAATCCGGATCCACACGCGACCTTGACGCTTCATCTGGCGCGTAATCGCCCGACGAGCCGCTTCGATCTGACGAGCCGTGATCCGCTCCGGTTCAACGGCCTTCAGACCGTAAGAACCGAAATTCAGCAAGGCACCGCCCTTGGTGTTGCCCTTGATCCGGCCTTTGAACTGCTTCCGGTACTTGGTCTTCTTGGGTAGCAACATGACAGTCAGCCCTTACGCGCGGTCACGACGGTCGCGGTTGCCGCGGTCGGGACGATCGCCCCGCTCACGGCCGCCGCCTTCGCCGGCCGGACCGGATTCGGATGCCAGGCGCTTGTCCATGGCCATCGGATCGTGCTCAAGCACTTCGCCCTTAAACACCCAAACCTTCACGCCAATTATGCCGTACGTGGTCTTGGCCTCGGTGAAACCATAGTCGATATCAGCGCGCAGGGTGTGCAACGGCACGCGACCTTCGCGATACCATTCCATACGGGCGATTTCAGCGCCGCCGAGGCGGCCCGAAACGTTGATACGCACACCCTTGGCACCAAGACGCATGGCCGACTGCATCGACCGCTTCATGGCGCGACGGAAGGCGATCCGACGCTCCAACTGCTGGGCGATATTTTCAGCAACCAGCTGAGCGTCCGCTTCTGGCTTACGGATTTCGACGATGTTGAGGTGGACTTCGCCCTCGGTAATCTTGGCGATATCGCCCTTCAGCTTGTCGATATCGGCGCCCTTCTTACCGATGATCACGCCTGGGCGTGCGGCATAGATGGTGACGCGGCACTTCTTGTGCGGACGCTCAAGAATGATACGGGAAACCCCGGCCTGACCCAGACGTTGCTTCAGGAAGCGACGGACCTTGATGTCCTGGTGCAACAGACGCCCGTAATCCTCGCCATCGGCGAACCAACGGCTGTCCCACGTGCGGTTGACGCCAAGGCGCAGACCGATCGGATTGACCTTCTGACCCATCAGGCCGCCTCCTGCCCAAGTTCGCGGACCACGATGGTGATCTCGGAGAAGAATTTCTCGATGCGCACGCCGCGTCCGCGAGCGCGGGCGGCGAAACGCTTCATCAGGATGTTCTTGCCCACAAAGGCTTCGGCGACGACCAGATTGTCGATGTCGAGGTTGTGGTTGTTTTCCGCATTCGACACCGCCGAATAGAGCGCCTTGCGGACGTCCTTGGCGATACGCTTGGGGGAAAACTCAAGCTCGTTCAGCGCACGCTGCACAGGCAGACCCCGGATCGACTGGGCGACCAGGTTCAGCTTGCGAGGGCTCGTGCGCAGATTGACGATCTTGGCGCGGGCTTCGTTGGTCGCAACGCGACGGGGATTGGCGGTCTTGCCCATGACTACTTCCTCTTCGCCTTCTTGTCGGCGGCGTGGCCGTAGAAGGTCCGGGTGGGCGAGAACTCACCGAACTTGTGGCCGACCATGTCCTCGTTGACCGTGACCGGAATATGCTTCTGGCCATTGTAGACGCCGAACTGCAGACCGACGAACTGAGGCATGATGGTGGACCGGCGCGACCAGGTCTTGATCACGTCCTTGCGTCCGCCCGACTGTGCGGCTTCCGCCTTGCGGAGCAGATAACCGTCGACGAACGGGCCTTTCCATACGGAGCGGGTCATCGTTTAGCGAGCCTTCTTCAGGTGGCGCGAACGGATGATGAATTTATCCGTCGTCTTGTTGGAGCGGGTCTTGCGGCCCTTGGTCGGCTTGCCCCACGGCGTGACCGGGTGACGGCCGCCGCTGGTCTTACCTTCACCGCCCCCGTGCGGGTGGTCGATCGGGTTCATGGCGACGCCGCGAACGTGCGGACGGAAGCCCTTGTGACGAACACGACCCGCCTTGCCGAGGCTCTGGTTCATGTGGTCCTGGTTGGACACCGCGCCGACCGTGGCGAGGCAGTTGTCCAGAACCATCCGCAGCTCGCCGGACCCCAGACGGATCTGGGCGTAACCGGCGTCACGGCCGACAAGCTGAGCGTAGGCGCCAGCGGAACGCGCAATCTGCGCGCCCTTGCCGGGCTTCAGTTCGATATTGTGAATGATCGTACCGATCGGCATAGACCGAAGCGGCATGCAGTTGCCGGGCTTCACGTCCACCTTGTCGCCGGCGATGATCTCGTCACCCGGCTGAAGGCGCTGCGGCGCGATGATGTAGGACAGCTCCCCGTCCGCATACTTCACCAAAGCGATGAAGGCGGTGCGGTTCGGGTCGTATTCCAGCCGCTCAACGGTGGCCGGAACGTTCCACTTGCGGCGCTTGAAGTCCACCAGGCGATAGAGGCGCTTTGCGCCACCGCCGCGGAACCGCACTGTGATGCGACCGTTGTTCGAGCGACCGCCCTTGCCGGTCAGGCCCTCGACAAGGGTCTTCTCGGGGCGACCCTTGTGCAGCTCGGACCGGTCCACGAGGACCAGGCCACGGCGGCCGGGAGACGTCGGATTAAAGTGTTTGAGCGCCATGATCTCTTCCCCTAGAGCCCGGTCGTCACGTCAATTGACTGACCGGCGGCGAGTGTCACGATCGCCTTCTTGACGTCGGAGCGGCGTCCGGCGATCCCGCGGAACCGCTTCGCCTTGCCCTTGGTCACGACCGTGTTGACCTTCAACACGTTGACCTTGAACAGCTCTTCGACGGCCGAGGCGATCTCGTCCTTGGTGGCGTCCAGCGCAACCTTGAAAACAACCTTGTTCTGCTCAGACAGCAGGGTCGCTTTTTCGGTGATGTGCGGCGACAGAATGGTGTCGTAGTGGCGGGGCGTTGCGACCATCACGCGGCCTCCTTCGTTTCGGCGAAGCGCGCCTCGATGGCTTCGACAGCGTCACGCGTCAGCACAAGGGTGTGGTGACGCAGCACGTCATAGACATTGAGACCCGCATTCGGCAGCACGTCGACATTCGGAACGTTGCGCGCGGCGAGCTTCAGGTTCGTATCGACATCGGGACCGGCGATCACGAGGGCGTTCTTGAGGCCGAGCTTGGTCAACTGCAGCCGGAACGCCGCCGTCTTCGGACCTTCCAGTTTGGCGTGGTCGAGCACGACCAGCGAGCCGTCCTTGGCCTTTGCCGACAGGGCGTGGCGCAGGGCCAGCGAGCGGACCTTCTTGGGCATGTCGAAGGCGTGGCTGCGGTTCACCGGGCCATGCGTCTTGGCGCCGCCGACGAATTGCGAAGCCTTGCGGGAGCCGTGACGAGCGCCGCCGGTGCCCTTCTGCTTGTACATCTTCTTACCCGTACGAGCGACCTCGTTGCGGGTTTTGATCTTGTGCGTGCCGGCGCGCCGCTTGGCGAGCTGCCACACGACGCAGCGCTGCAGGAGGTCCGAACGGATCTCCGAAATGCCGAACACGTCGTCCGACAAATCGATCTCGCCGGCCTTGGCGGCGTCTAGGGTGATGACGTCGAGCTTCACGCTTCGCCCCCTTCTTGTTCGGTAGTCGCCGGAGCGGCCGGAGCCGCGGCGACCGCGCCCGGCGCCTTGAATGCGCCAGGTTTCGGCGCGTCGGCGGGAATGCCGCCCTTCACCGCGTCGCGGACCTTGACGTACGAGCCCTCATGGCCCGGGACGGCGCCGCGGACGAGGATCAGACCCCGATCAGCATCGATGCGCCACACGAGGATGTTCTGAGTGGTGACGGTTTCCTGACCGAGGTGGCCAGCCATCTTCTTGCCCTTGAACACCTTGCCCGGGTCCTGACGCTGGCCAGTCGAACCGTGCGAACGGTGGGACACCGAGACGCCGTGCGTGGCGCGAAGACCGCCGAAGTTCCAGCGCTTGATAGCGCCGGCGAAGCCCTTACCGACGGTCACGCCCTGAATGTCCACGCGTTGACCGACAATAAAGTGGTCTGCGGTGATTTCAGCGCCAACTTCGATCAGCTGGTCCTGGGCGACACGGAATTCAGCCACGACGCGCTTGGGCTCGACAGACGCCTTGGCGAAGTGACCGCGCGCGGCCTTGGAAGTGTTCTTCGCCTTCTTGGCGCCGGCGCCGAGCTGCAGGGCGACATAGCCGTCCCGCTCGACGGTCCGATGATCGATCACCTGACAGCCTTCGAGCTGAAGGACGGTGACGGGCACGTGATTGCCGGCTTCATCGAAGAAGCGGGTCATGCCGAGTTTCTTGGCGAGGACGCCTGTACGCATCGGTCCGCTCCTCAAAGCTTGATTTCGACGTCGACGCCAGCCGACAGGTCGAGCTTCATCAGGGCGTCCACCGTCTGCGGCGTGGGATCGACGATGTCGAGCACGCGCTTATGTGTGCGAATTTCGAACTGCTCGCGCGACTTCTTGTCGACGTGCGGCGAGCGGTTGACGGTGAACCGTTCAATCAACGTGGGCAACGGGATCGGACCGCGAACGGTCGCGCCGGTGCGCTTGGCCGTCTGTACGATCTCACGGGTGGAGTGATCCAGGACCCGGTGATCGAAGGCCTTAAGCCGGATGCGGATATTCTGACGATCCATATCGCTCAAATTCCCTCGCGCGTTCGCCACGCAGCTGACAGTTCAAAGACCGAAGGTCGGACAGGTCCGACCCAAAGCGCGCCTCGAACGCAAACAACAACTTTGCTTGTTGGGCTTTCGAGACTCACAAAAACAACCAAGAGGCCTTCGCTTCACATCGGCGAAAGCCTCTGGCTTTTCAGACCCGCAGACGCCGGGTTTCCGGAAAGTCCGCTATGTCCAGTCGTTTTTGCGAACCGCGTCTAGGTGGTTAAACCTACAGCCGGTCCAAGCAGAGGCGCGTGAATACGCGGAGATTCCCACCCCGTCAAGGCGATTTGCGCCCCTGCCCCCAGCTTTTCCCCTACCGGCCAATATGGATATCGCCGGAGCCGGCTTTGCTCTGCGAAACCGGTCCCGTGGCGTGGGCGATGTCGATGTCGCCCGAGCCTGCGACTGATGCCGACACGCTTCCGGCCTGCCCGCGGAAGCGGAAATCACCGGAGCCCGCCACAGACACCTGCACCTCGGGCGCGTTCCCCTGATCCACTGTCACGTCGCCGGATCCGGAGATCTGAGCGTGGATGGAACCGTTGACCGATTTCACACGCACATCGCTTGAACCGCCGATACGGACGCTCAGGGGACCACTGGAGGCGAGTGACACGTCTGAGGAGCCGGACGTGGTGACATCCGCCGGACCGCTGATCTGCGTCAGATGAACATCTCCGGAGCCGGAAACCATCACCTTCAGCCGCCCTGCCCGTCCGCCGTTCACGTCGCCCGAGCCCGACATGGCCACGGACAGCGCGTCGGCGACATCGGACAGGGACCAGTCGCCGCATCCTGACAAGGCGACGTCAAGTCGGTGCGCGGCGCCTACCTGACCGAACACAGCGCCGTCCGCCTCCACAGACGCGTCCATCGGCGTACGGACCACGATGTGGGGCATGTCCTCCGGTCCAAGGTTGCCGACGCCGATGACGTGCGCTCGCGCCTTGGGGGCGTGTCCGGCCTTGTTATCCGTCATGCTCATGTTAACGCCAAAGCCGTAGAAGCCGCAGCCCTTGATCCGATGGGCGAGGCCGCCGTCCACGATCACCCTGCCGCCTTCCCGGCGAACCTGCACCGTTGGCAGCGCCTTCTTGCCCGGCGTCACGCTAACCGTCACGTCGCTACGGGCTTCGGGTATGACCTCGACCCGCGCCACGGCGTTGCGAATGGAGACACCCCCGTCTTCCGCAAACGCGGCGGGCGCCGCCGCCAGCAACGTGATGGATAAAATAAAACCACCAGTGCGCATCATGTTCGCCTCCCCTGATCTGATGAAGAAAGACTAGGCCGGGCGGGGCCGCATGACGACTTAATGTTTGGTCATTCTTCGAGGGAGGTCTTCAGACGCAAAAAAGGCCCCGCTAGCTTTCGCGTGCGGGGCCTTCCAGCGTCGCCCCGGAAGGGCGAAGGGTCTTTAAGTCCTACTCGACGATGCGGGACACAACGCCCGCGCCGACGGTCCGGCCGCCTTCACGGATGGCGAAGCGCAAGCCTTCATCCATCGCGATCGGAGCAATCAGCTTCACCGTGATCGACACGTTGTCGCCGGGCATGACCATTTCCGTGCCTTCCGGGAGTTCGAC
>CAIUZX010000592.1 GCA_903903715.1 uncultured Caulobacterales bacterium | reverse complement strand
TTCTGACAGGTTGCCGGTCGAGACGTACTGCCGGTTGCCGGCGAAGTCGACAAAGCCCAGCGTCGTTTCGTCCAACACTCGGATGAATCCCTTCGGGCCGCCCCGGTGCTGGGCGTACGGCTGTCCGTCGGCGCTGGCGGTTGCGAAATAGGCTGTATCCACTTCGGTCAGGAACTGGACCAGGCTCTCGTCGATCACGGTTCGAAAGCCGCCGCGCGCCTCCACCTCGGCATAGGCGGCGCGGGAGCGGCGGCAGCTCTGCACCGCCTTCACCGCAGGGGTGAAGGCGATGTCGCTGGAGGGGGTGGGCGTGGACATGCGTCCGCTCAAGCCGCGTTGCGGGCCGTGACGACGGGGAAGTCGATGTCGGTCTTGAAGACCTCATTGACGTAGTTGGTCCAGGTGTTCAGGGCGACGTGCTGGACGATCTCGATGAGCTGCGCGTCCGTGTATCCGGCCAGTCGCACAGCGGAGAGGTCGGCTTCGCTAATATGCCCCCGGGCGCGCACGACCTTGACGGCGAAGCGCACGGCGGCGTCGGCCTTCGGGTCGTTTGAGGCGCCGCCCCGGTTCGCGGTGATCTCCGCGTCATCCAGCTTGGCGACATTCCGGCCAAGATAGGTGTGGGCTGACAGGCAGTAGTCGCAGCCGTTCACTTCTGCGACCGCCAGAGCGATGCGCTCACGGGTCGCGGCGGGAAGCGCGCCTTTCGCGAGGGCGCCGGACAGGCCAAGGTACCCCTCCAGCGCCTGTGGGCTGGTGGCGACGAGACGGAACAGGTTGGGGACGACGCCGAGTTGCTTCTCCACGGCTTCCAGCAGGGGGCGGGACTTTTCCGGGGCGTCAGAGACGGTGGCGGGAGTTGGAATGCGGGACATAGGAAGGCTCCAATGGTTGGGTTCGCGACCGCCTTGGTCGGTGACGCTGATGTAGACCCTTCCGTGAATGCGCATCAGTCGGTATATATAGGAAGTGAGCTTCCATTTTCTGGTAGGATATATGGACCGGATCGACGCCATGACGGTGCTTGTGGCCGCCGTCGACACAGGCAGCCTGTCAGGGGCGTCGCGGGCGCTCTCCATGCCGCTGGCGACGGTGAGCCGGAAGGTCTCTGACCTCGAGGCGCACCTTGGAACCCAGCTCCTGATCAGGTCCAGCCGGCGCCTGACCCTGACCGAGGCTGGAGAGGCCTTTCTGGCGTCCGCGCGCAGAATCCTCGAGGACTTGGACGAGGCGGAGCGCGCGGCTTCGGGCGAATACCGGGCGCCGCAAGGACATCTGCACATCACGGCCCCCATCATGTTCGGCCGCCTGCATGTCGAGCCGGTGGCGCTGGACTTCCTGAAAGCCTATCCCGACATCACGGTTCGTCTGACCCTTGCGGACACCCTGTTGAACCTCGTCGATGACCATGTGGACGTGGCGGTCCGTGTGGGGCGACTGCCGGATAGTCGGCTGAAGGCCCTACGATTGGGGGAGATCGGCTGGGTCGCTTGCGCCAGCCCGGATTATCTAGCGGAACGGGGCGAGCCCGCCACTCCGGACGATCTGGCGGACCATGACTGCGTGATGTTCGAGGGTCTCTATTCCACAGCGACATGGACATTCGGGCGAGGCTCCGAGGCAAAAGACATCTCCATTCAACCGCGCCTGTCGGTGAACTCGGCGGACGCCGCCATCGCCGCCGCTCTCCGCGGCGCGGGCGTAACCCGGGTGTTGTCCTATCAGGTCGCCCAACCCGTCGCTCGGGGCGATCTGAAGGTCATCCTTCGATCCTCCGAGCCGGCACCCCTTCCGGTGCATCTGCTCTACGCCGGGCAGTCCTTGCTGCCGCTCAAATTGCGCGCCTTCCTAGATTTCGCGGGACCTAGGCTCAAGGCGTCGCTGGTCGGCTAGCCGCTTTTATTCCTGTGGCTTGACCCGTTCCCGGATCCGACGGAACCGAAGTGCGCCTGCGGTAAACTGGAGAGCATGTGGGCTTCTTGCGGGTTAATTGCCATTAAGCATATCGATATCAAAATATTAATAATCGTAAATGCAAACACAAAGTACATTAATATTAATGGAATATAATTCTATATAAGCGAATTCATTAAGGTTTTTATAAAGTGAATTAATTTCATTAATGAGGGTGTGAGTATAAAATTGATCCGAATTGGGTCGGATTGTTTGGCGATGTAATAATAACTGCCGAGGTTTTTACTTCATATTAGCCAACTTCGGACACATTTTGGCAGGTTGGGCTTCGCGCCCGCTGTGTTCCTCGAACCTGGTTCGCCAAGATGCCCGTGAATTTGCCGATCAGCACCAGCCTGGAGCGCGCCGCGCGATCGCAGATCCAGCGCCGTCGAATCGCCGTCTGGTTGGCGACCGCCGCGTGTGTGTCGCTGCTGGGCGAGCGCGCCGCCTTCGCCAATCCGACCGGCGGTCAGGTTGTGGGGGGAGGCGCCAACATCACCGGGCAGGGCGGCAAGACAGTCACCGTCAATCAGACCACGAACAAGGCGGTGATCAACTGGGCGGATTTCAGCAACGCCCCGGGCGAAAGCGTCATCTTCAACCAGCCGGGACAAACAGCGGCGACGCTGAACCGTGTGGTGGGGCCGAACGCCTCCCAGATCATGGGCTCGATCTCGGCGAACGGACAGGTCTACATCGTCAACGGTCAGGGCGTGCTGTTCGGGCAAGGCTCGCAGATCAATACGGCCGGGCTGGTCGTGTCGACGGCCGGCGTCGGGACGCAGGCGTTCATGGACGCCAAGGGAACGATGCGGTTTGACCAGCAGGGCAATCCGCTGGCTTCGATCATCAACAACGGCGCGATCGTCACGCAGGACGCAGGCATGGTGGCCTTCATCGCGCCGCATGTCGCCAATAACGGCCTGATCCAGGCGCGCTACGGGCGCGTCGTCATGGGCGCCGCCAACGCCTTCAGTCTCGATCTCAACGGTGACGGGCTGATCAGCTTCCTGCCCGGCGATCAGGTGACGCAAGGGTCTTCGGACGGCAAGGCGCTGGTCGAGGCCGGGGGTCGGATCGCTGCGGAAGGCGGCTCGATCCTGCTGACCGCTTCGGCGGCGCGTCAGGTCGTCAATCAGAGCGTCGCGGTGACGGGTCTCGTCAGCGCGGCGGAAGTGACCAAGGGCGCTGACGGGGTCGTGCATCTTGGCCGTCGCTCTGGCGGCGGTTCTGTGACGGTCGCAGGCACAGGCGATGTGGCCCTCGCCAAGACCGCGCAAATCGACGCCTCGAGCGTCAACGGTCAAGGCGGTCAGGTCACCGTGACGGGCGCCAATATCAATGTCGACGGCGCGAAGATCGCCGCGGACGGCGCGACCGGCGGCGGTGTCGTCCAGATCGGCGGCGGGGCGCAAGGCCTTGGCGCGCTGGCGCACGCGCAGACGACGCAGGTCTCCGCCGACGCGGTGA
>CAIUZX010000591.1 GCA_903903715.1 uncultured Caulobacterales bacterium | reverse complement strand
GGACGTGTCCATACGAGCGGCGACTTCGGTCGCTAGGGCGTGGGTTTCGGGATGTTTGATGTTCAAGCTCATGGTGGAAGTCTACCATGAATTTGACAGAATTCCACCATGTCGCTAGCTCTGACCTACTCCGCCGCGGGGACCGGGGCCTTCCTCTTGAGATAGACGGTCTGGGTGTTGGTGTATTCGAGGAGGCCTTCGAGCGCGCCTTCGACGCCCAGCCCCGACTGTTTCATGCCGCCGAAGGCGCCCAGCGGCGAGAGGTGGCCGGCCTCGTTGATCCAGACCGTGCCGGCGGCCATGCGGGTGGAGAGCTCCAGCGCCCGGTCCTCATCTGCGCTCCAGATCGAGGCGCCGAGGCCGTAGTCGGTGGCGTTGGCCTTGGCGATCACCTCGTCGATGCTATCGTACTTCATCAGCGGCAGGACTGGGCCGAACTGCTCCTCCTGAACGATGCGGCTGTCCTCGGGCGGGTTGTCGATGATGCTGATCGGCACAAAATAGCCGGGGCCGGGCGAGGCTTCGCCCCCGAGCACGAATTTATAGCCCTTGTCCTTGGCGTCGGCGATCAGCTCCAGCACCCGCTGATACTGCATCTTGTTGTTGATCGGCCCGATCTGGGAGCCTTGCTCCGCCCCGTCGCCGACCTTCACCGTCTTGGCGTAGGCGACCAGCGCAGCTTTCAGCGGCTCGTAGATGTCCTTGTGCACATACATCCGCTTGGTGGCGATGCAGATCTGCCCGGTGTTGCGGAAGGCCGCCCAGAAAAGCTGCTCGGCCACCTGCTCGACATCGACGTCGGGCAGGACGATGGCCGCGTCGTTGCCGCCGAGCTCCAGCGTCACGCGCTTTAAGGACGACGAGGCGCTGGCCATCACCTTCTTGCCCGTGGCGGTGGAGCCGGTGAAGCTGATCTTGTCGATGCCCGGGTGGCTGGTCATCCAGGGGCCAAGATCATCGCCGCCGGAGACGATGTTCAGGACGCCGTCCGGCAGCACGCCGCGCAACAGTTCCCCGATCTTCAAGGTGGTCAGCGGGGTGAAGGGGGAGGGCTTCAGCACCATGGTGTTGCCGGCGAGCAGCGCCGGGGCGACCTTGAACATGGCCAGGATAATCGGGAAGTTCCACGGGGCGATGGCGCCGACGACGCCGATGGGCACGTGGCGGGTTTCGCCCTTCCGCTCGGCGGAGTCCTCGACGACCGTGACCGGAATGTCGAGGCCGGACATGGCCTGGCACCAGTAGGCGCCGCCCAGCACGTCGCCCATGGCGTCCGCGTGCGGCTTGCCCTGCTCAGCGGTGAGGAGGCGCTTCAAGGGCTCGACATTGGCCGCGAGGGTCCCGGCGATGGCGAGCAACGCCTCGCGCCGCTTGGCGATGGGGGTTGCGGACCAGGCCGGGAAGGCGGCGCGGGCGGCGGCGACGGCCTCGTCGAGCTGGGTGCGCGAGCAGTCGGGGGCGTGGGCCACGACCTGCTCATTGGCGGGATTGAGAACCGGAAACGCGCCTGCGCCCGCGACGCCGCGACCGCCGATGGTCAGGGTGTAGTTGGCGTTAAAGTCGATGGTCATGGCGTTCATCTCCCGGTGTGTCTTGGGTGGGAGTGTCGCGCCGCTGACGTCCGCTGACAAGCGGTGTCGCAGCGTCACGCGGGATCACAAATCGCTAGAACTTGGAGCGCCACCGGCCGCTCACGCCCACATCGACGGGGGCGCCTGCGAGGTTGTTGGCCTCCCGCGTCACTTCGCCGTTGAG
>CAIUZX010000590.1 GCA_903903715.1 uncultured Caulobacterales bacterium | reverse complement strand
TGATCCTCTCGAGCTTCGTCGCTTCCAGCGGCGTGGGCGGTTTTGCGCAGTCACAGGTGCTCAGCGCGCTTGGGCATGAGCCCGTACTTGCGCCGACCGTCCTGTTCGGGCGGCATCCGGGGCTCGGAGCCCCCGGCGGCGGCGCCGTCGCCGCCGAGGTGTTCGAGGGCGTGCTGGAGGGGATCGAGCGACAGGGGGGATTTGGCCGGTTCGACTTTTTGGTCACCGGCTATTTCGCCAGTCCGGCTCAGGCGACAGCGGCGGTGCGCGTGATCGATGCGGCGCGAGCGAGCGGGGGCGCCCGCGTGCTGGTCGACCCGGTCATGGGGGATGCGGGCAAGGGGCTTTATGTCCGCCCCGAAGTCGCCGAGGTGATCAAGGGCGATCTCGCCCCCAGAGCGGATCTTCTCACCCCCAATCTGTGGGAGCTGGGTTTCCTGACCGGTGGGGAGTCCCTCGACGTGGAGGCTGCGGTCCGCGCGGCGCGCGATTTCAGCGGCCGTGTCGCGATGACGTCGGCTGCCGCCGGTCCTGACCGGATCGGGGTGCTGGCTCTTGCTGATGAGGCGCGGCTCTACAGCCACGCCGCCGCGACTTCCGCGCCGAACGGGACGGGGGATCTGTTCGCGGCTTTGCTCGTCGGCGCCTTGCTGGACGGCCACGCCTTCTACGACTCCGTCCGGCGGGCGACCGGGGGCGTTGCGGACGCCGTGCGCGCCGCGTCCGGAGAGCTGCCGCTGACGGCCATGTCCGCCCGCTGGCGCGCGCCGCAGTCCGAGGTCGCGGAGACGACGCTTTGAACTCTGCGCTTTGGGCGCGAGCGCGGTTGCGCGTCCGTCTAGCGCGACGCATAACCGCCCCTGCCTCGCCCACGGAACGCAACATGATCGTCTCGCCGAGATTTGAACCTTTGAGACGGGAATTCGACGCCCTGTTCGCCGAAGGGCTGGAGCTGGGCGCGCGGTTCAGTTTCGTGGTCGATGGCGAGGTCGCGTTCGACATGTGGAACGGCTACGCCTCCCGTGATCGCGCCCGGGCGTTCGACGACAAGACCCTCACCCCGATCTTCTCGACCACCAAGGCGCTGGCGGCGATCCTGGTCGCAAGGCTCGTGGCGTCGGGCAAGCTCAGCTACGAGCAGACGGTGGCCTCGGTCTGGCCCGCCTTCGGCCAGGCGGGGAAGGGCGGGATCACGGTGGCGCAGGCCCTGTCGCATCAGGGGGGGCTGTCGGGCTTCGTCGAGAAGATCCCGCAGGAGCTGTGGTTCGACTGGAAGGGGCTGTGCGCCCAGCTTGCGGCCCTCACGCCCATCTGGCCGCCGGGGACCGCGAGCGGCTATCACCCGGTGACCTTCGGCTACATTGCGGGGGAGATCTTCCGCCGGGTGGACGGCCGGACCATGGGCCGCGCCCTGCGCGAGGACCTGGCCGAGCCGCTGGGCCTTGATCTGTGGATCGGCCTGCCGGATGCGGAGTTCCACCGCGTGGCGGAGCTGGAGCGCCCCAAGGCCCTGCCGAATTTCGGCGAGATCAACGAAGCCACCCGCGCGGCTTTCCTGACGCCCTGGTCCTCCCCCGGCGGCCGATCCAGCGACGACTGGCGTCGGGCGGAGATCCCGTCGGCCAACGGGCACGCGACGGCCCTGTCGCTGGCGCAGCTCATGGGGCGGCTGGCGACGGATGGCGCAGGCGTGCTGCCTCCCGCCGGGCGCGACGAGATGTCTCGGGAGCGGATCGCCGGCCAGGATCTCGTCCTGCCCTTTGTGATGAGCTGGGGCGCCGGCGTCATGCGCAACGTGACGTCCGGCGCCTTTGGTCCCGGCCGCGCGACCTTTGGGCATTCGGGGTGGGGGGGAAGCTGCGCCTTCTGCGATCCGGAGCGGCGGATCGGTGCAGCCTATGTGATGAACCGCCAGTCGACGCAGCTGATGGGTGACGCCCGCGCCGTTCGCCTGATCAACGCCGCCTACGCCTGCCTTTAGGCGGTCAACAACGACTTCAGCCGCTCCAGCGGGACACTCCAGTCGCCATTGACGTGCTGACGAAGCAGGGTCGCCGTCGGGTACCACGGCGTGTCCTCGCGGTTGAGCATCCATCGCCAGTCGCAGGGTTTGGGCAGCAGGATCAGGGTGCGCAGGCCCATGGCCCCTGCGAGGTGCGCGCTGGAGGTGTCGACCGTGGCGACGGTCTGCGACAGGGCGCACAGGGCGGCGGTGTCGCCGAAATCGACCATCTCGTCGCCGACGAAGAGGATGTCCGGGCGGTCCGCGAGGAGGGTCCTCTCCTCGTCGGTGACCTTGTTCATCAGCACAAGATAGAGCGGCCCGTGCGGCAGGCCTTCGAGGAACCGGGGGAGGGGAATACTGCGGTTGGCGTCGTTCTTGTGCAGCGGGCTGCCGCGCCAGGCGATCCCGATCCGCGGCCGGTCCTCGAACCCGGGGGCCTTGGGGGCGAGGCGCGCGCGCCAGCTGTCGACCCGGTCCTGCGGGGCGGCCAGATACGGTCCGCTCCACGGGATCTCGTGCGCCTGCGTGCTGAAGGCCAACGGCAGGCTCATCAGGGGACAGTGGACGTCGTAGGGGGGTAAGGCGTCGAGCCTTGGCGCCAGCGCCGCGACCCCCTCGATCTGCTGCAACAATGGACCGAGAAGCTGAGGCGCCCCCAGGATCACCCGTCCGCCGGCCCTTGCGATCATCGGAATGTAGCGCGCGAACTGGATGGTGTCGCCAAGGCCCTGTTCCGAGTGCAGCAGGATGGAGCGACCGGCCAGCGGCGCCTCCCCCAGCCAGAGGGGCTGATCGAGGGGTCGCGCGGGTTCGACGGCGAAGCGGTGCTCGTGCGCCCGCCAGCCCTCCTCGAACTGACCGAGGCGCAACAAGCAAAGTGCGAGGTCGGCGCGGATCATGCC
>CAIUZX010000589.1 GCA_903903715.1 uncultured Caulobacterales bacterium | reverse complement strand
TGGTGGTGCTGACGCAGGCGCCGAAGTACCGGGCGACTGCGACGATCGCGCTCAACACGCCGTCGCAGCCCGCGATCGGCGCTGCGGCCGCCGCCACGAACAATCAGGATGCGACCCCGGACTCCGCAACGGTCGAGACCGAGGTCGAGGTGCTGCAGTCCCGCGCGCTGGCGCAGCGTGTGGTGAAGGACCTCAAGCTGGACGAGGATCCCGAATTCAACGGCGGTCTTCGCAAGGCCGGCCCTCTGGCCGCCCTGCAGAACATCACGTCGATGTTTGCGTCGCAGGACGCGGTCAGCAAGCCGCCGCCGAAGGCGTTTGACGCCAACGCGGCCGCGGACGCTCTGGTCGGCGGCCTGAAGGTCGGACGCGTGGGTCTGACCTATCTCATCAACGTGAGCTATCAGTCGAAAGATCCGGCCAAGGCCGCCAAGATCACCAACGCCTTCACGCGCGCCTACCTGTTTGCGCAGCTCGATTCCAAGTCGAACGCCACCAGCTACGCCAACGACTGGCTGAGCGATCGTCTCAAGCAGGTGCGGGCGCAGGTCGAGGCGGCGGACACCGAACTCCAGTCCTACAAGATCGCGAACAACCTGATGAGCAGTCAGGGCGCGACCCTGACCGAGCAGGAAATCTCCACCCTGGACCAGCAGCTGGCCATGACCCGCGCCCAGCAGGCCGAGGCGACCGCGCGGCTGGCGACGGCGAAGCGGCAGCTGGCGAGCGGCTCGACCGGTGAAGATGTGGGCGAGGCCCTGAGCTCGCCGGTGGTGCAGCAACTGCGTCAGCAGCGCGCGATCACGTCCAAGACGGTGGCGGACCTGCAGGGGCGTTACGGGGACAAGCACCCCGAGATGCTGAAGGCCAAGCGCGAGCTGGCGGATATCGACTCCCAGATCCAGTCCGAGATCCAGCGCATCATCTCCAACCTCGACGCCCAGGCTCAGGTCGCCCGGGAGCGGACCGCCTCCATCGAGTCCAGCGTGTCGAAGTCGCGCGGAAAGCTGGCCGGAAACAATCGCGCCATGGTGCGACTGAACGAGCTCCAGCGGAATGCAGACGCCGCCCGGACGCTGTATGAGACGCTCCTCAACCGCTACAAGGAAACCAGCGTCGAAAAGGGCGTTCAGCGCACCAATGCGCGCATCGTGTCTGACGCTGCGGTTCCCAAGGCGGCCGTGGATCGCAAGAGCGTCTCGCTTCTTCTGGGCGCCATGATCGCCCTGGCGTTCGGCGGCGGCGGCGTGATCTTCGCCGAAGCCCTCGACAACGCCATTTCCGACGGCGACTCCATCGAGGACGAGCTCGGCGCGTCCTATCTCGGGGCGATCCCCTTGCTGTCCTCCGTGCTGGATGCGTCGGAGCAGGCGCCGGGCGGACCGGAGGCCTACGTCATCGATCGACCGCTCTCGAGTTTTACCGAGGCGGTGCGCAACCTGAACGCTTCGGTCCTGTTCTCCCGAATAGGCTATCCATCGGAAGTGATCGCGATCACGTCCTCGCTTCCCGGCGAAGGCAAGACGACGACCGCCGTCTGTCTGGCCCGCACCCTCGCCCTTTCGGGCAAGAAGGTGGTGCTGGTCGACTGCGATCTTCGCCAGCGCGCGGTCATGCGGATCCTGGCCGAGGAGCCGAAGGTCGGCCTGGTGGAGCTTCTGAACGGCGACGCGCCTCTCGACTCGGTGCTGGTGGATGACACGGTGTCGAGCGCCAAGATCATTCCTTTGTCCAACAACTCCTTCACGCCGAAGGATCTGTTCGGCTCGCCGGCGATGAAGAGCTTTATCCAGGATCTTCGCGACCGTTTCGACGTGGTCGTGCTCGACACGGCGCCGGTCCTGCTCGTCACCGAGACTCGGACGGTGGTCAATCTGGCGGACGTGTGCGTTCTGCTCGTGAGATGGCGCAAGACGACCAAGCGCGCTGTCGGCACGTCGCTGAAGCTGATCAACTCCTCGGGGGCCACACTGGCCGGCGTGGCCCTGACCCAGGTCGACCTGTCGAAGACGCTCAATCTGTCTGAATCAGATCCGTCCTCGTACTACAACGCCTACAAGAAGTACTATCAAAGCTGATATCTGCATCTCACGCGGCCCCTCAAGGTCACGGCTTCGGTTTTCCCCGACCGTGGATTAGGAGGGGAGACAGGGGCGCTGAAC
>CAIUZX010000588.1 GCA_903903715.1 uncultured Caulobacterales bacterium | reverse complement strand
CGGGCGGTGCGGTCGCGCCAGTCGGAAATCACGCCGGACATGGCGGGCGCGCGCCTGTTCGTTCGCATGGAGCGCCAGACCCTGCGACGGCTTCCCGACACGGGCGCCCTGCTCTTCACCATCCGCATCTGGCGCCACCCCTTGAGCGCGCTCCGGGACCGGCCCGAGCGCCTCGCCGCCTTTGCGCGGGCCTGGGACCTGGTCATGACCGACGACGGGGAGGCCTACCGAGACTACAAGCAGCTTGGGCCGCTGGATCCCCTGGTGCGGAGCTTCCTCGCGCAAGCCTTGGCGAGCGCATGACGCCAAAACGGATGATCTCGAATTCCTGAGCAAGGGACGGAGTGCGCGAACGTGGCCAAGGCGCGAAATATACCGGCATCGACGCGCCCGACCGAGGCGGCGTCCGCACTCAAGGAGCCCGCCATGCGCCCGCTGGATCTGCCATCGCCGACACCCGCCTTCGCCACGGACACAGGCCGCTGGGCCGCCGTGCAGGCTCGCGACCCGAGCGCGGATGCTCATTTCTTCTATTCCGTCCGCACCACCGGCGTGTTCTGCCGCCCCTCCTGCGCCGCGCGGCCTGCGCTGCGGGAGAATGTGGCGTTCCACGCCGATCCCGCAGCCGCCCGCGCGGCGGGCTTTCGCCCTTGCAAGCGCTGCCGGCCGGAAGATCCGCCCAAGGCTGAGCGCGAGGCGGCGGTGATCGCCAGAGCCTGTCGGCACATCGAGGAGGCGGAAACGCCGCCCAGCCTGAATGACCTCGCGGACGCCGCGAATCTCAGCCCCCACCATTTCCACCGCCTGTTCCGCAAGGTGACGGGGGTGACGCCCAAGGCCTACGCCGCCGCCAATCGCGCCGCTCGGCTGCGGGGGGAGCTCGCGTCCGGCGTTTCGGTGACCGAGGCGCTCTATGGGGCCGGCTTCAACGCGCCCAGCCGGCTCTACGCCGCCGCGGACGGGGTGCTGGGCATGAAGCCGAAAGCCTATCGGGACGGGGGCGCGGAGGCGCAGATCCGCTTCGCCGTGGGCGCGTCCTCTCTCGGGGCGATCCTTGTGGCGGCGACGGACAAGGGCGTGTGCGCCATCACCCTTGGGGACGACGCCGACGCCTTGGTGCGCGACCTGCAGGACCGCTTCCCCAAGGCCGAACTGATCGGCGCCGATGAGGCGTTCGAAGCGACCGTCGCCGCGGCGGTTGGGCTGGTGGAGCGGCCGTCGACCGGCTGGTCCCTGCCGCTGGACATCCGCGGCACGGCCTTCCAGCAGAAGGTCTGGCAGGCCCTACGCACCATTCCTGCAGGCGAGACCCGCAGCTACGGCGAGGTGGCGCGGGCCATTGACGCGCCGGATGCTCACCGCGCCGTCGCCAAGGCCTGCAGCGAAAACGCCATCGCCATCGCGGTCCCCTGCCATCGGGTGGTGCGCAAGGACGGCGCCCTGTCCGGCTATCGCTGGGGAGTGGAGCGCAAGGCCGCCCTCCTCGACCGGGAACAGGCGCGATGAAGGGCGAAGAGATTGCGGCGGGGCTCGACGCGCGCGGGTTCCATATTCTGAAGGGCCTTGTCTCCGAAGCGACCTGCCGCGCCCTGTCTGGCCTTTATGAAGGAGACACTCCCTATCGCAGTGAAGTGGTCATGCAGCGCCACGGCTTTGGGCAGGGAACCTACAAGTACTTCGCCTATCCCCTGCCTGATGTGGTCCAGCGCCTGCGCAGCGCGCTCTATCCGGTGCTGGCGCCCATCGCCAACCGCTGGGCGGAGCGGCTGGGGCGGGAGGTGCGATACCCACTCGAGCACGCCGCCTATTTGGAGGCTTGCCACGCGGCGGGGCAGACGCGGCCGACGCCGTTGCTGCTGCGTTACAGGACCGGCGACTACAACCGTCTGCATCAGGACCTCTATGGCGCAATGCACTTTCCCCTGCAGGCGGCGGTGCTGCTGTCCGCGCCGGGGCGCGACTTTACCGGCGGCGAGTTCGTGCTGACGGAACAGACGCCCCGTCGCCAGTCCCGCGCCTCGGTGGTTCCGCTCGGACTGGGCGATGCGGTGCTCTTTCCGGTGGATGAGCGTCCCGTGGCGGGGGCGAATGGCGACTACCGGGTGAAGATGCGTCACGGGGTGAGCGAGGTGCTGGGCGGCGAGCGGCACACCCTGGGCATCATCTTCCACGACGCGACCTAGGCTTCAGTTCGCCAGAGCCTCAGACACCGCGCGCCGAAGCACTGGCAGCACATCGGTTTCGAACCACGGCCTCGCCTTGGTCCAGGTCTGACTGCGCCAGGACGGATGCGGCAGAGGCAGATAGCCGTCGGTCCGGCTGGGACCCGCCAGCACGCGATCCGACAGACTCGTTTTCCCCGCCCCGCCATACCGCGCGACGGCGTAGCTGCCGACCAAGAGGGTCAGGCGAACGTCCGGCAGATGGGCGAGCAGCTTCGCGTGCCAGGTTGGCGCACATTCGGGGCGCGGTGGAAGATCGCCGCTGGTTCCGGTCCCAGGAAAGCAAAAGCCCATCGGCATGATGGCGACCTGAGCCTCATCATAGAAGACGTCTTTGGGGAGGCCCGTCCAGTCGCGCAGGCGGTCGCCGCTGGGATCGTCCCAGGGCACGCCTGAGGCATGCACCTTCGTCCCCGGCGCCTGACCGATGATCAGCAATCTGGCCGACCTCGCGATCCGCACCACCGGACGCGGCACGTGCGGCAGATGGGCGGCGCAGATCCGGCAGCCGCGCACCTCGACCAGCAGATCTTGGAGGGTTTGGTCCGCCCCGCTCATTCGCCGGCAAGTTTGAGGATCGCCGCGCTTTCCTCCGGCGTGATCGGCGTGACCGACAGGCGGAACTGGCGGAACATGGCCATGCCCGTCAGCTCCGGCGCAGCCTTCATGGTCGCCAGTGGAACGGGGGTCTTCAGCGCGCGG
>CAIUZX010000587.1 GCA_903903715.1 uncultured Caulobacterales bacterium | reverse complement strand
CGTTATCCGGTGCTGGGCGCGGCCTTGCAGCGTCGCGGCGGCACGGCCAGGCACGATGCGGTGGCGTGGGGCTACGCCCGGGCGGCGGACAAGCTGGGCGTCGACATCATCGAGAACTGCGAAGTCACCGGCATCCGTCGCGACGCCCGCGGCGCGGTCGAAGGGGTGGACACCACCCGCGGCTACATCGCCTCCAAGAAGATCGGCGTCTCGGCGGCGGGCAATACGAGCGTGGTGCTGGGCATGGCGGGGGTGCGCCTGCCGCTGGAAAGCTTCCCGCTCCAGGCGCTGGTGTCGGAGCCTGTGAAGCCGGTCTTCCCCTGCGTCGTCATGAGCAACACCATCCACGCCTATATCAGCCAGTCCGACAAGGGCGAGCTGGTCATCGGCGCAGGCACCGACATCTATACGAGCTACACCCAGCGCGGCGGCCTGCACATCTCGCAGCACACGCTGGAGGCCATCTGCGAGCTCTTCCCCAACTTTCGACGGATGCGGATGCTGCGTAACTGGGGCGGGATCGTCGATGTCACCCCCGACCGCTCGCCCATCGTGGCCAAGACGCCGGTGCCTGGGCTCTACGTCAACTGCGGCTGGGGCACGGGCGGGTTCAAGGCGACGCCGGGGGCGGCGCATACCCTCGCCTGGACCATCGCCAAGGACGAGCCGCATCCCATCAACGCGCCCTTCACCCTTGAGCGGTTCCGCGACGGCTTCCTGATCGACGAAGCCGCCGCCGCCGCCGTGGCTCACTAAAGGCAAAACATGCTTCTGATCGCGTGTCCCTATTGCGGGCCAAGACCCGAAATTGAGTTCTCCCACGGGGGCGAGGCGCACATCGCCCGTCCGGAGCGTCCCGACGATCTCGGCGTCGAGGACTGGACGGAGTTCCTCTACATGCGCGCCAATCCGAAGGGCGTGCATGCGGAGCGGTGGCGGCATCTGCACGGCTGCGCCCGCTTCTTCAACGCCCTGCGCGACACGACCACGGACCAGTTCCTGGCGACTTACAAGACTGGCGAGCCTCGTCCTGATGTGAACACGGTCCGCGCATGACCGGTCCTTACCGCACAGCGACCGGCGGCGTCGTCCGCCGGGACAAGACCATCGCATTCACCTTCGACGGCGAGCGCTATGAGGGACTGGAGGGCGACACCCTGGCCTCAGCTCTGCTGGCCAACGGCGTCGTCCTGATGGGCCGTTCGTTCAAGTATCACCGTCCGCGGGGCGTGATCGGCGCAGGGTCCGAGGAGCCGAACGCCCTCGTCACCGTCAGCCGCGACAAGGCCCGCACGGTCTCGAACCTCCGCGCGACCGAGGTCGAGCTCTATGACGGGCTGGTGGCCGAAAGCCAGAACCGCTGGCCGAGCCTTAGCCTGGACCTGATGGCGGTGAACCGCCTGATCGCGCCGTTCATTCCGGCGGGCTTCTACTACAAGACCTTTATGTGGCCGCGGCAGGCCTGGGCGCGGCTGTACGAGCCGGTGATCCGCGCCGCCGCTGGGCTGGGCCGCGCGCCCGAAGCGCCCGATCCGGACCGCTATCCCACCCGCTACGCCCACTGCGAGGTTCTGATCGTCGGCGGCGGCCCTGCGGGCCTGTCGGCGGCGCTGGCTGCGTCGCGGGCGGACAAGAGGGTCATGCTGATCGACGACGGCGCGCGGCTGGGCGGCAGCCTGCTGGGCGAGGCCGAGGCGTTGATCGACGGCCGCGCCGCCAAGAGCTGGCTCTCTGAGACGCTGGCGACGCTCGAGGCGGCGCCCAACGTCACGATCCTCACCCGGTCCAACGCCTTCGGCTATTTCGCGCACAACTTCATCGCCGTGACGCAGAAGCTCAGCGACCACCTGGCCGATATCCGCCCCGGCGCGGTGCGGGAGCGGTTGTGGCGGATCCGGGCGGAAGAGGTCGTGCTGGCCACCGGCGCGCATGAGCGTCCGCTGGTGGTCCCCGACCACGACCGCCCCGGCGTCATGCTGGCGGGCGCCGCGCGGACCTATCTCAACCGCTACGGGGTGATCCCGGGACGGCGCGTGGTGATCGCCACCGGCCATGACGAGGCCTATCGCGCGGCGGTGGACCTCTCCCGCGCAGGGGTGGAGATTGCGGCCATCGCCGATCTCCGCGCCAATCCGACCGGTCCGCTGGTGGAAAAGGCGAGGGGGCTTGGCCTGCCGATCCGCCCCGGTTGCG
>CAIUZX010000586.1 GCA_903903715.1 uncultured Caulobacterales bacterium | reverse complement strand
GGAGCTCCGGCGCGGTGGCTGTGGACGACGTCATCGATGGCCGCGTGCAGGCTGGCTTCATCCACCCGGAACCGCGTTGCGATGGCCCGTCGGAGTGCGTCTCCCACCCAGGCATAGAGAAGATAGGCCAGATCAACAGTCAGTTTCGGATGTCTGACCAGTGGCGATCTCAGCGCCGCCAGTCGTTGTGACGCCATGACCATTCGGGTCAACTGAGCGAGCCGAATGTCCGCGGAGCCGTTGTCGGCGAGGGCGGCCATCACCACAGGCTGACTCTGCTCGATAATCGTGTCGACGACCTCGGTCGAAATATTCGGGCGCCGCGCCACTTCGATCTGATGCTCGAGGGTTGCGGTGATGAGCACTTTCACGAGGTCGGTCTCGGTCAGGACCGGCGACTCCGCAATGACCGGCCGCGCGATCTCGATATCATCCAGCGACAGGATCGTGACCAGGCCGTGCGGCGTCCAGGGCGCAGCGCTTAAACGTTCCGCCAACCTGCGCCTCAGGTCACGCTCCGTGGATGAAATCAGATTGAGGAAAATTTCCTGAAGCGCCGCCTGCGCTCTTGCCCGCTCCGCCAACGGTGCTCCGGTCCGATCGGCGTGTTCGCACAGATCGACGACAGCCATCAGCAGTCTTTCTCGCTCGTCCTGCGCGTTCATCGGCTGGCCTTGCTCGAATTGTGATGCGGATGTTGCGGATGACATGATTTTCTCAGAACCATCGGCCCTTCTGCTGCTTACAAGCAATAGGGCCTGTCGGTGAAAACGGACTTAATGTCCCATTGCGCGGCGGAGGTGTCCCTTGACGTTCACGCCCCCCGGCGCGAGGGTTCGTCTCGACGAAAATAAAATTCTGATGCGGGAGGAACCTCTATGGCGGACGGAACACTGGCGGGCGCGGGCTCCTTGAAGGGGAAGGTGTCCGAGGAGGAGTGGACGGCGCGCGTTGAGTTGGCTGCGCTGTACAGATTGGTGGCGCTTCATGGCTGGGACGATGCGATCTTCACACATATCTCAATGCGCGTGCCGGGACCTGAGCACCATTTCCTGATCAATCCCTATGGCCTGTTCTTCGACGAGATTACGGCGTCATCCCTCGTGAAAGTCGATCTGGAAGGTGCGATCGTTCAGGAAACGCCTTATTTCATCAATCCGGCGGGGTTCACGATCCACTCGGCTGTGCATGCGGCTCGGGAAGACGCGCTCTGCGTGATGCACCTCCACACGGACGCCGGTGTAGGCGTCTCCGCCCAGGCGGAAGGCCTGCTGCCGATCAGCCAGAACGCGCTTCTGCTCCTGCCGAGCATCGCCTATCACGAATATGAGGGTGTTGCGCTCAACCTCGATGAGCGGGAGCGCATCGTGAAGGACCTTGGCGACAAGCCGCTCATGCTTCTGCGAAATCACGGAACCCTGTCGGCGGGTCCAACGGCGGCGGCGACGTGGCTGCAGATGTTCTTCTTCGAGCGCGCCTGCGCACAACAGGTCGCCGCCTTGAGCGGTGGCCGTGACAAGGTGCTGATTGCGCCGGAAGCGGCCCAGATCGAAGCTGCGCGTCAGGGCGCCATCGGCTCCGTCGGCAAGCTGGCGTGGCCCGGCTTCCTCAGAAAGCTCGATCGCCACCTGCCAGGCTATGACGCCTAAATCGTAGGGCCGATATTGGCGGCGTTGGCCTGCTTGGCCTGCGCCGCCTTTGCCCGCCGAAAACTGTCGAGTCCTTGCAGGTTGTTCCAATAGGCGACGACCCGCTCCGGAAACTGATCCTGCATATTCAGGCTTGAGGCGAGGAGTAGGGCGTAACCCACGGAAATATCTGCACCTGTGAACCGGTCTTCACACAGCCAATTGCGCCCTTCGAGCGCGATGTCCAACCCTTTCAATCTCGCCAGGAACCAGGCGCGATAGTCCTCCGCCACTTGAGGCTGGCGACGTTCCACAGGCTCAAAGCGGGCGTAGCGGAGGATTAGTGTCTGCGGGAAGGTGAGGGTGGCCTCACCGAAATGCAGAAAGTTAAGGTAGCGTCCAAAGTCCGCTTCAGCCACCGACACCGACAACCGACCCGGCGCATACCTCTGGCCGACGTAGTCCACGATCGCCGCCGACTCGGTCATCTTCGTCTCGCCGTCGACAAAGGCCGGAATGGTCCCGAGCGGGTTCACCTTGAAGATGTCCTTGGCGCGAACGCGCGGCGGAAACGGCAGCAGGACCAGCTCGTAGCCTACGGCTGCCGCCTCGAGCGCCCACAGGGGCCGAAAAGAACGGGCGTCGACACAATGATAGAGCTGGATCATAGTTTGTTTCCGGTCATTGCGGCGCAAGCCTGGGCGGGGTGAGTTCGGTTGGGTCAGTCAGCAGGCGACAGGATGTCTCGCGCCTCGTTTTTCAGCAATCTCAGTTTTGGGCGCCTGCGCGGCGCACATCCGGCGGCAGGCCATTCGTGATGCGAGCGACATGCATGTCCACAGTCAGCGCAGTGCGCAAGGTCTGCTGGACAATCGGGGACGCGATGAATTCATTCGATGAAATGCATGGCCAAGGACCGCAAAGCGTCCGCGGGCTCTATGACAAGGTCAAGTCCTGGCTGGATCAAACGCCGTCGGAGACCATGGCGGCGCGGCGCGCCCAGGCGGAGCTTTTTTTCAGGCGCATCGGGATTACCTTCGCGGTTTATGGCGAGGCCGAAGCCGGCGAGCGCCTGATTCCGTTTGACCTCATTCCTAGGATCATTTCCCGCTCGGAATGGAATCTGCTCGAGCGGGGCCTCAAGCAGCGCGTCGCGACTCTCAACGCCTTCCTGTCGGACATCTACGGTCAGCAATCCTGTTTGAAGGCGGGCATCGTCCCCGCAGATCTCATCTACACAAACCCCCAATATCGTCTGGAGATGGTGGGGCGACAGGCCCCGCATGGCGTGTGGGTGCACATTGCCGGCGTCGACATCGTGCGGACGGGCGAGCGCGACTTCTACGTTCTTGAGGACAATGCGCGCACGCCTTCAGGGGTCAGCTACATGTTGGAGAACCGGGAGGTGATGATGCGCCTCGCCCCGGAACTCTTCGCCAATCACCACGTGGCGCCGGTCGAGACCTATACGGACGCACTTCTGGCGACCCTGCGCTCAGTCGCTCCCAGAGGGGCTGAGGCGGACCCGACAATCGTTCTTTTGACACCGGGCCGTTACAACTCCGCCTTCTATGAGCACACCTTCCTCGCAGACAAGCTCGGAATCGAGCTTGTAGAGGGGAGCGATCTCTTCGTCCGAGACGACAAGGTCTATATGCGCACAACGGTGGGGCCGCAGCGGGTGGACGTGATCTATCGCCGCCTGGATGACGAGTTCATCGATCCTCTGGTGTTCAACCCGTCGTCCATGCTGGGTGTGGCGGGACTGATGAGCGCCTATCTGGCCGGCAACGTCACCTTGGCGAACGCGGTTGGAACCGGCATTTCGGACGATAAGGCCGTCTACAGCTACATGCCCGATCTCGTCCGCTTCTACACGGGCGACGAACCGATTTTACAAAACGTCCCGACGTGGAGATGCCGCGAGCCGGAAGCCCTCAGTTACGTGCTCGATCATCTTGACGAATTGGTCGTGAAGGAGGTCGGCGGGTCGGGCGGTTACGGCATGCTGATCGGTCCGACCTCCAGCAAGGACGAAATCGAAATGTTCCGGGCGAAGCTCCGCCACGCGCCCGATCAGTTCATCGCCCAGCCGACCCTCGCCCTGTCGACCTGCCCGACCTTTGTCGATCAAGGCGTGGCGCCTCGGCATGTGGATCTTCGTCCGTTTGTATTGACCGGCTCCGACGAGGTGAGGATCACCCCCGGTGGGCTGTCTCGCGTCGCCCTGAGGGAGGGGTCTTTGGTGGTGAATTCAAGCCAAGGCGGCGGAACCAAAGACACCTGGGTTCTGGAAGCTTAAGCGCGGAGGAGCGACGAACGTGCTGTCCCGCACTGCAGACAACCTATACTGGACCGCCCGCTACGTTGAGCGTGCGGACTTCCTCGCGCGGGTCATCGACTCGGCGCTGCGCCTGTCGGCCCTACCCGCCAGTTGGTCGGGGGCGAGCACGGAATGGGAGAGCGCCATCGCCACCTCCGGCGCCGCGCCCGGCTTCTACGCGCTTTACGGCGACGCCAATGAGCAGTCGGTCTGCGACTATCTGGTATTCAGCCCAGACAACCCGTCCTCCATACGATCCTGCATCAATATGGCCCGTTCTAATGTTCGCGCCGTCCGCACGGCGTTGACCAGCGAGACCTGGGAGGCGTTGAACGCGGCGTGGAATGAGCTCAACACCGTTGACCCGAAGATGGGCGCCGAAGAGGTCAGCCGGTTCCTGGAGTGGGTCAAGGGCGTATCCTTGATGTTCGACGGATCTGCGCGGCGAACTATGCTGCGCAACGACGCCTATTGGTTCCTGAGGCTCGGCGGCGCCATGGAGCGGGCGGACAACACGGCCCGGATACTCGACGTGAAATATCATCTGTTGCTGCCGGCGTCGGAGAGCGTCGGCGGCGGTCTCGACTATTTCCAGTGGACCACGATCCTGAGGGAAGTCTCGGCGCTGACCGCCTACCGCTGGGTCTACAAGGAGAACGTCAAGCCCTGGCTGATCGCGGACCTTCTGATCCTGAACAAGCAGATGCCGAGGTCCATGGCGAGCTGCTATGACGTCGTCAGCCGTCACCTCGACTATCTCGGCGATCTCTACGGCCGCAGAGGCCCGTCACAAAAACTGGCGCGCGCCGCGCTCGCCCGAATGAACGGGCTGCGCATCGATGACGTGTTCCAGACCGGTCTTCACGAATTCATCGGTCAGTACCTTGCCGATCACGCCAAACTCGGTGTGGCGATCACCGAACAATATCTGCAGTGACGCATGCGCATACATATCCATCAGTCCACACAGTACGCGTATGACGAGCCGATCCGGGCGGCGGTGCAGATCCTGCGGACCACGCCACGGCCGAATGACGGGCAGCACATCTCGCTCTGGCGGGTGGAGACGGACGCCGATGCGCGGCTCAAGCCCGGCGAGGACGCTTTCGGCAACATCACGCACGCCCTCTACATCGACGGCGCCATTCAGAGGTTGCGCCTGACGGTCGTCGGGGAGGTGGAGACGTCGGACACCGGCGGGGTGCTGCGCGGCGGTCTGGAGCGGCTTCCCGTTCAGGTGTTTCTGCGGGAAACGCCGCTCACCCTCGCAGGTGTGGATCTGCGCAGCTACGCGACCGATGTGACGGGGGGGCGCCATGACCGCCTTGATCGTCTTCACGATCTTCTGGCGGCGATCCACAGGGACATCGCGGTGTCCGAAGAGCCAGCCGGTCAGGATACCAACGCGGCTAAGGCCTTTTCGCAAGGCCAGGGTTGCGTGCAGGATCTCGCCCACATCTTCATCTCTGCGGCCCGGCACATCGGCGCGCCGGCTCGCTTCGTCTCCGGTCATCTGTTCCGTCACGACGAGGAGGTGGCCCACAACGCCGCGCACGCCTGGGCGGAGGCCCATGTGGAAGGGCTTGGGTGGGTCGGCTTTGACCCTGTCACGGGCGCATGCCCAACGGACGCCTATGTCCGCGTGGCCAGCGCCCTCGATTATCTCGGCGCTGCGCCGGTCCGCGGCGCGCGGTTCGGCGGCGGCAAGGAGCATCTTGATGTTTCGCTCAGCGTTGCTGCTGAGCCGGGCTGGCGAGGGCAGTAGCCGCCCTCATCCCTAGCCCGTCGGCAACTGCACCATCATGCGCGTGTAGCCCTTCACGAAGGGAGACGGCGTGCGCGTCGGCTCTTCCAGGACCTCAATTCGTCCGAACCGCTTGAGGATTTCTTCCCAGACGATGCGAAGCTGGAGTTCTGCGAGCCGGTTGCCGACGCACCGATGGATGCCGAAGCCGAAAGACAGGTGGTGTCTTGGATTGGGGCGGTCGATGATGAAAGCGTCGGCGTTCTCGATTTCATCCTCGTCGCGATTGCCGGACACATACCATATCAGCACCTTGTCGCCCTTGCGGATCGTCTGGCCGCGTATCTCGACATCCGCCAGAGCCGTACGACGCATGTAGGCGAGCGGCGTCTGCCAGCGGATGATCTCCGAAACCATGCTGGGGACCAGTGAAGGGTTTGCGAGCAGCTTTTCGTATTCTGCCCGATAACGGTTGAGGGCGTAGAGACCTCCGGTCAGGGAGTTCCGCGTGGTGTCATTGCCGCCGACGATGAGGAGCAAGAGGTTCCCCAGATACTCCATGCGGTCCATGTTCCGGGTCGACTCTCCGTGGGCGAGCATGGAGATGAGGTCGTTCCCAGGCTCGGTCGCGTTGACCCGCTCATTCCACAACCTGAGAAAATAGTCGGCGCATTCAAACAACACGGTTCGGCGATGCTCCGCCGAAACCCACATGTCGCTGGCCGGTCCGGACGTGGTTGTGTCCGACCAATAGGTCAAGAGGCGGCGATCCTCCCACGGAAAATCAAACAGCGTCGCCAGCATCTGGGTCGTGAGCTCAACGGAGACCTTGTCCACCCAGTCGAACGGTGTTCCGCGCGGCAGTTCGTCGAAGATCTTGCCGACCCGCTCGCGGATCAGGCCTTCCAGACGCGCAAGATTCTGGGGTGCGACAATTGGACTCACGACCTTACGTTGAGCGTCGTGCTTAGGTTGATCCATTGCTATGAACATCGGAAGGCGGAACTCTTCCGGCGGGTCGACCATAGTAATGGCCGGTTCCGACGAAAAGAGTTTGTGGTTCGAATCCACGAAGAGAATGTCCTGGAACTTCGTGATTGACCAATAGGGGCCGAATTCGTGGTTCTTCTGATAGTGAACCGGCGCTTCTTTGCGAAGCCTTTCGAAGTAAGGCCAGATCAAGTCATGTCGAAAGAGTTCGGGATCAGCGACATTGATGGCTTCTATAGGCATGGACCACGCTTTGGATCGCGCCTCTTCGCGTAAATCTACCGATCCGTCGCTCATTGTGATCTCCCCTTGGTCCACTGGCGTGTCGCTCTTTTGCTGGGGATTTTGAACTTTCGATCAGCATATGCAACCCGCGTCGCGAAGTGAACGCAATGCGCCTCTCTTGCGGGAATAATAAAGTCTAAAATATAACTTGAGAATGCGTGGCCAGATCGCTCTGTTCCTGGTGTCCGTTGCTCTTCAGACGCCTGCCGCGGCAGGGGCTTGGACATTGCCGCCCGGGCGCAGTCTGGCGATTCTAAAATTGGAAACGGGTGCGGCGCTCGGCGCGGCGCCCAGTCAGATCGATCAGCAGTTCCTGAATCTCTTCATGGAACGTGGCCTCACCGGCAATATTTCCATCGAACTCGAGACGGGTGTTCAGCGGAACACCTATGCCGGAACGCAGCGCACGGGGCTCGGAGAGCAGGCGATCGGGCTGAAGTATCACGTCGGGCGATGGCGAGATGTGATCGTGTCGGGGTATGTCGGCGAGCGTGTCCTGGTCGACCTCGGTGTCGGTCCCTTTGCGAAGGATCGGCCGGATTGGCGCACGGAGGCGAGGGGGATGGTCGGAGCGAATTATCGCTTTCTCGGCCATGACGGGTACGTCGATCTGGAAGGGAAGATCTTATATGCCGGCGACGCCCGCTTGCAGATCCGCGAGGATTCGACTCTGGGTGTAAACGTAGGCCGCGACACGTCGCTCTCGTTTTCATTGCGGCGAGGAGAGGATCTGCGTGAGGCCCGTCGCTCCGCCTGGACGGCGCTGGAAGTGACGACAGTTCGAAAATATGGACGATGGCGTATCGAGGCGGGCTGGAAGCGAACTGTCACATCCCCCTGGCTCACAACGATATCCGGACCCGTCTTTGCGGTATGGAGTTCGTTCTAGGAGGGGTGCGAAATGGCTCCGCAGGTAGGATTCGAACCTACGACCGATCGGTTAACAGCCGATTGCTCTACCACTGAGCTACTGCGGATCACATTCAGAGGGCGCGCTATAGCGTCGCTGGCTCCCCGGCGCAAGCGCTTCGCCTGCCAAAAAAAGGGCCCGACCTTTCAGTCGGGCCACAAGGTATGGTGATGGTGGGTGCCTTCGATAAAGAAGACAGTTAACACCTGAATTGAAGCGGTTAACGATGTGTGAACAAAAATCGAATTTCGCGAGGAGCTCTATTCGCTCTGTCGAGCATCCCGCCTAGGGGATGGAGGCCTGACCCGGAATCGAACCGGGGTGCACGGATTTGCAGTCCGCTGCGTAACCACTCCGCCATCAGGCCGCGGGAAGGAACTCCGCGTTTCGCTAACAGAACCCGTCGCCGGCCGCAAGCGAGGCCGCCGGTGATTGCCATTGGTTCGCTGGCCGACCTATAAGGGAGGCCGTCGCGCAGGCGGCTCTCAGACTCACAATCCCGGCCGGATTTTCCATGACCCTCGACTTCTCCGCCGCGCGCTTGAACATGATCGACAGTCAAGTTCGCCCGAACGATGTTCCTGACGTCAACCTGCAGGAAGCGATGGCCAATGCGCCGAGGGAAAAGTTCTGTCCTCCGGGGCGGGAGTTCCTGGCCTACGCGGATTGCGAGATCGAATATGCGCCCGGTTGGTTTCTTTTGTCCCCAAGGGATATCGCCAAGCTCCTGTTCGCCGCATCTCCGAAGCCGGGCGAGGAAGCCTTGTGCCTGGCGGCGCCATACGCCGCGATGGTTCTGACCGATCTTGGGCTCACGGTGACTTTGCGGGCGCCCGGCGGGCCGCCGCGTGCATCTGCGGAAGCGGCCCTCGCGCCGCGGGATGTTGCGACCGATGCTGCGGATCTGAAGTCTGCGCCCATGAAGCCCTTCGACCTGATGATTGTCGAGGGCGCAGTGACCAAGACGCCAGCCGCCTGGCTCGATGGGTTGGTCCGCTTTGGCCGACCGGGGGCGCGCCTTGCGGTGATCGAGCGGACCGGACCCGTCGGGAAAGCTGTGATTTATCTTCGTTCCGACGACGGGAAGGTCGGGCGTCGTCAGGTGTTCGACGCGACGCCGTCGATCCTCCCGGGATTCGAAGCGGAAGCCACGTTCGCGTTCTAGGCGTGTGATTCGCCCCACCGGCGCGATGGGTTCGCTTTGCGCAACGCATCGACCAAAACTATCTCCTTGTTCTAGCCTGCAATTCCGAAATTTACGCTTCTCCGGCAAGGACTTGGGGAGAACGTGGTTTATTCCCTTTGCAGAGGGCCTCTCGGCGTCCTAGGTTCTTCTCGTCCTCCCACCTTCATCTCGCGGCTCCATCGTCATGACCGACACTTCCGCTCAAGAACCGACCATGGAGGAGATCCTCGCCTCCATTCGCCGAATCATTTCGGAGGATGATGCTCCGGCGGCTGCGGCCGAGGTTGTTCCCGAACCCGCGCCTGCGCCTGTCGCCGCTGCGCCTGTTCCTGAGCCAGTGGCTCCACCGCCGGCGCCGCCTCCCGCGCCTGTCGTGGCTGCGGAGCCGATGGACGTATTGGAACTGACCGAACCTGTGGCCCCGCCACGGCCTGCTCCGGCGCGCACTCCGCCGCCGCCTCCGGTTCTTGACGATATCGATTTTTCGGAACCGCCCCCGCCGCCGCGGGCGCCCGCCTTCGCGACCTTCGAGCCGGAAGAGGGATTGCTGTCGGACCGCGTCGCGCAAACCGCCGCAGGCCACTTCGGCAGTCTTGCGCACTCCGTCCTGATGCCGGCTGAAGGTCGAACGCTTGAGGATGTGGTCAAGGAACTGCTTCGTCCTTTGCTGAAGGAGTGGCTGGACGCCCATCTCGCCGGAATCGTTGAGGCGAAGGTCCAGTCTGAGGTTGAGCGGATATCTCGTCGCCGGGTATAGTGGCGGTCCACATGCGCGGATGAGAGTTGGCGACAGCCCGACCGCGCAGATCACGCGACCTAGGTCTCGCCAAACAGGAGAGCGGGCGAAGCCTGACACAGGCGCGCTCACATATGCATGCTCGAAAAGACTTTTGACCCCAAGGCTCTCGAACCCGTCCTGTACGCCAAATGGGAGGCTTCAGGCGTGTTCTCTCCTGAACCTGCCCTCGCGAAGGACCCTCAGGCCCAGCCCTACTGCATCGTCATCCCGCCGCCGAATGTAACAGGGTCACTGCACATCGGGCATGCGCTCAATCACACCCTTCAGGATGTCCTTGCGCGTTATCACCGCATGCGAGGGGAGGCTGTGTTGTGGCTCCCGGGCACGGATCACGCCGGCATTGCGACCCAGATGGTCGTGGAACGACAGCTCCAGGCGGCGGGCAATGCGAGCCGGCGCGACTTGGGGCGAGACGAGTTCCTCGAGCGGGTCTGGCGCTGGAAAGCGGAGTCGGGCGGCGCCATCACCCGTCAGATGCGCAGGCTGGGCGCCTCATGCGACTGGAGCCGCGAGCGGTTCACACTCGATGAAGGCCTGTCCGCGGCGGTGCGAAAGGTGTTCGTCTCTCTTTACAAGCAGGGCCTGATCTATCGCGACAAGCGCTTGGTGAACTGGGATCCCCAGTTCCAATCGGCAATCTCCGATCTCGAGGTCGAGACCCGCGAAGTGCAGGGCAACATGTGGCACTTCGCCTATCCGCTGGATGGGGAGCCGATCGACGGTCGCACCGAGATCGTCATCGCCACCACGCGCCCCGAGACGATGCTGGGCGATGGCGCGGTGGCCGTGCATCCGGACGACCCGCGCTACACCAAGTTCATTGGTCGCATGGTGCGCCTGCCCATCGCTGACCGGCTGATCCCCATCGTGGCAGACCCCTATCCGGATCCGGAGAAGGGCTCCGGCGCGGTGAAGATCACGCCGGCGCATGACTTCAACGACTTTGAAGTGGGCAAGCGTCACGGCCTCCCACTCATCAACCTTTTTGACGCCTTTGCCCGGCTGAATGAAAACACGCCGGAACGTTATCAGGGCATGGACCGCTATGAGGCCCGCAAGAAGATCGTTGCGGAGATCGAAGAACTCGGGCTGCTCCGGGAGATTGAGGACAAGCTCATCGCGCAGCCGTTCGGCGACCGGTCCGGGGTGGTGATCGAGCCCTATCTGACCGACCAGTGGTACGTCGACGCCAAGACTCTTGCGCAGCCGGCTATCCACGCTGTCGAGAGCGGCCAGACGGAATTCACGCCGGAGAACTGGTCGAAGACCTATTTCGAGTGGATGCGCAATATCGAGCCCTGGTGCATCTCTCGCCAGCTCTGGTGGGGGCACCGCATTCCGGCCTGGACAGGTCCTGATGGGCAGATGTTCATCGAGGAGACGGAAGCCGAGGCGCTCGCCGCGGCGCGTCTCCATTACGGTTCCCAAGATGTGATCCTTGTGCAGGACGAGGATGTCCTCGACACTTGGTTTTCGTCGGCGCT
>CAIUZX010000585.1 GCA_903903715.1 uncultured Caulobacterales bacterium | reverse complement strand
GGCTCGAAGCGCTTTTCCTTGTCATAGAGGCTCTTGGACGAGCGCCACCACCACTGCTGGTGCACGTAGGGCCCATGAGCGGGGTCCATCAGGCCGACGACCGCGTGGTCGATATGGCTGTCGAAGTCCATCCGCTCGACCAGCTTCGGCCCGCCCCCCACGACGCCCTCAAAGCTCGGCGCCGGCATCACGGGGGCGTCGTCCTTGGCGGTCTCGCCCATATAGATGAAGACAAGGCCTTGAGCTTCATGGACCGGCCAGCGGCGCACCTTGATGCGCTCGCTCTCCATCGCCTGATCGGCGACGAGGGAGGGGATCTTCGAACAGGCGCCGTCCGACGTGCGAAAGCGCCAGCCGTGATAGGGGCACTCGACCGCGCTCTGCCCCGCCGGATCCTTGACCAGCTTGCCCGCCGACAGGGGCGCGGCGCGGTGGGGGCAGATATCCTTCAGGGCGTAGACGTCGCCCGTCCGGTCGCGCCCGATCAGGATCGGCTCCCCTAAGATCTCAAAGCGCTGCAGGGCGCCGGGCTTCAGCTCGCTGCCGAGGGCGGCGAAGTACCACATGTCGTAGATGAAGCCGCGCCCCACGCCGGAGGGGGGCGGGGCGGCGGAGGGGCTGTCGGGGGCGGCGTCGTCGAGCATGGCCCTCATATACCTTCCGCCGCCCGCCTTGCGAAGTCCGGGAGAGTCCGGAAGGGTTTTGCGTTGTCGCATCGTCCTGTCGGAAACCCTGCGATCCCTTTTCCGGACGATGCTTAAGCCTTCAAGTCAGGGTCGAGGGTCTGGCCCTCGTCGAGCTGGACGCCGAAGCTGTTCAGGATCATCGACACCTGGGTGTACTGGCCGACGGTGAAGACGACATCCATGCAGCTCTTGCGGTCAAAGTGCGCGGAGAGCTTGGCCCACACATCGTCCGGGATGTGGTGGTCGTGGTGCAGGGCGTCGGCGGCGAGCAGCAGCGCCTGATCCGCAGGGCTCCAGCCCGCCGCCTCCGGCCCCTGCTTGATCCGCGCGATCTCGTCGGCCTTCAGCCCGCAGGCGAGGCCGATCTCCACATGCTGGGTCCACTCATAGCCCGAGCGGCAGAGGAAGCCCGTGCGCAGGATGATCAGCTCCCGCTCCCGCGCCGGCAGGCCCGAGCGGCGGCTGAGGATATAGCTCCCCCAGCTCAGGAACGCCGTCAGGGCGTCCGGCGCGTGGGCCATGGTGCGGAAGATGTTGAGCACGGGCCCGGGCTTGCCCGTCGGCCCCCGCTCCGCCAGCGGCCCCAGCACCTCCTTCTGGCGCTGGGAAAGCTCGGCGTCGGACAGCGGCGGAACGCGGGGGGATGAGAGGCGCATGGGAGAGGCTCCGGAAGTGAGGCCTCGCAACGTGCCGGATTTTCCCTCCGGCGCCAGTCAAAAATGCGGGGCCCCTCACACGCTGTCGATCCCGGGCCGAGAGTGTCTTTGTTCGACGCTGGAAGGGCGTCCATCCGGCATTTGACGTTCGACCATTTGTAGCTACATTGTGGCTACAGCGCATTCGGAGAACTTTCACAGGATTTGAATATGGCGTCGTTGGACGTGGTGCGCGCGCGGATCGACGCGGACCTCAAGCGGGAGGCGACCGCCGCGCTGGCTGAGATGGGCCTCACCGTCTCGGACGCGATCCGGCTGATGCTGGTGCGCGTGGCGACGGAGAAGGCTCTGCCCTTTGATGTGCGAACGCCGAAAGCGACCACCCGCGCCGCTCTTGATGCGGCGGAACGGGGCGAGGTGACGAAGGTCACGGGTGTTGATGCGCTGCTCGATGATCTCAGGGATCAGGCGGATTGAGCTTGCGGTCCTTCACCCCGTCCCCACGAACGCCGCCACCAGCTCCAGCGCTTCGACGAGGGTCATGCGCTGCACGTCGACGCCTTCGGGCAGGCTGGTGAAGAGGCGGGAGGGTGTGGCGGGGTCGAGCATGACGAACACGCCCTTGTCGTCGGCGCG
>CAIUZX010000584.1 GCA_903903715.1 uncultured Caulobacterales bacterium | reverse complement strand
GCGCGGATCTGCAGGTGGTCCTGCAGGTTCTCGCCGACGCCCGGCAGGTGCGCCTTCACCTCGACGCCAAGCTGGCGCAGGCGCTCCCCGTCGCCGACGCCGGACTGTTCGAGGATCTGCGGAGAGCCGATGGCCCCCGCGCTCAGGATCACCTCGGACGTCGCAGTCGCTTCGAACGCGTCGGTCCCGCTGCGCCAGGAAACGCCGGTCGCGCGGCCGTCCTCGATCAGGATGCGGGACACGAGGGCGTTCTTGGCCACCGTCAGATTCGGGCGGTCGAGGACGGGTTTCAAGAACCCTCGCGCCGCGCTCCAGCGCGAGCCGTTCTTCTGCGTCACGTCGAAATAGGCGCAGCCTGTATTGTCGCCGCTGTTGAAGTCGCGCACGCCCGGCACGCCGACCTGGGCTGCGGCCTCCGCGAAGGCGTCCAGCACCGCCCAGCGCATGGGCGCAGGCTCCACCCGCAGCTCCCCGCCCTTGCGGTGCAGCGGGCCGGGGGGATCGATGTGGTCTTCCTGGGCGAGGAAGTGCGGCAGCACGTCGTCCCAGCCCCAGCCTTCGAGGCCGAGCTGGCGCCAGCCGTCATAGTCGGCGGCCTGGCCGCGCATGTAGATCATGGCGTTGATGGCCGAAGATCCGCCCAGCACCTTGCCTCTGGGATAGTTGATGACCCGGCCGTTCAGGCCAGGATCGGCCTCCGTCTTGAACATCCAGTCCGAGCGCGGATTGCCGATGGCGAAGAGATAGCCGACAGGGATCTTCAGCCAGATCCAGTTGTCATCGCCCCCCGCCTCCAGGAGCAGGACACGGATCTTCTGGTCCGCCGACAGCCGGTTGGCCAGCACGCACCCCGCCGAGCCTGCGCCCGCGATGATGTAGTCGTAAGTCTCGCTACCCATGTTCGGTCGCATAGGCTGCGGCGGCGCCCAGAAGGCCGGGTTGCGGGTGGGTGATCAGCTTCACGGGAAGGCCCGCCATGCGATGCTCGAAGCGTCCCTTGGCGCAGAAGCGGCGCGAGAAGCCCGACTGCGGCAGGTGATCGGCTATGCGCAGGCCGACGCCGCCGGCGATCACCACCGCGTCCGCGCCCTGGGCCAAAGCAAGGTCCCCCGCCACCGAGCCGAAGCTGAGGCAGAACCGGTCCAGCGCCGCGACCGCGAGGCTGTCGCCGCCCTCCAGCGCCAGCTTCCACAAGGTCGCGTCCTCGAGAGGGACGATGGCGCGGCCCTCGATCTCCGCCAGCGCGGTGTAGATGTTGGAGAGGCCGGGTCCCGACACCACCCGCTCGATCGACACCCGGCGGTAGCGCAGGCGAAGGCGGGTGAGGATCCCGTCCTCCAGCGTGTCGAGGGGGGCGTAGTCGATGTGGCCGCCCTCGGTCGGGATGATCCTGGCGCCAGACGACGACTTCAGCACCATGGCGGCGCCGAGGCCTGTGCCGGGGCCGATCACGGTGATGACGCCCGTGTCGGGCAGGGCGTCCTCCGGCCCGCACAGGTGGTGGAAGGCGTCGGGCCCCAGATGCGCCACCGCATGACCAACGGCGGCGAAGTCATTGATCAGGCTGTAGGAATCGACGTTCAGCTTCGAATTGATCATCGCTGGGCGAATGACCCACGGATTGTTGGTCATCTGCAGCACCTCGCCCGAGACGGGGCAGGCGACGGCGATCCCGGCGGCGCGGGGCAGGGGGCGGCCAACCTGCTCGGCGAAGGCTTCCCAG
>CAIUZX010000583.1 GCA_903903715.1 uncultured Caulobacterales bacterium | reverse complement strand
CTGCAGGTCCTGGGTCTCGAAGGCGTTGTTGGCGTCCATGACGAGGATCACGACCTCGGCAAACGTCAGCGCGCGCAGGGTGTCGGCGGTGGAGAGGCGCTCCAGGTGCTGCTGGACCCGCGCTTTCCGGCGCAGGCCCGCTGTGTCGACGAGGCGGACGGGGCGGCCGTCCCAGCTCCAGTCCACGGGGATGGCGTCGCGGGTGATGCCGGCCTCGGGGCCGACGAGCAGGCGCTCCTCCCCGATCAGGCGGTTGACCAGGGTGGACTTGCCCGCATTCGGGCGCCCGATGATGGCGATGCGGAGCGGCAGCGTGGGGTCGACCTGCGGGCCCGACAGCTCCTCGCCGTCGTCGCCGTCCAGATCCTCATCGCCCTCATCCTCCTCGTCCGGATAGGCCTCCGGGGCGGCGGCGATCAGGGCGGTGAAGAGATCGCTCATCCCCTCCCCGTGCTCGGCGGACAGGGCGATGGGCTCGCCAAAGCCCAGCGAGAAGGCTTCCGCCACCCCGATCTCGGCGGCGCGGCCCTCGGCCTTGTTGGCGGCCAGCACCACCTTGCCGCCCTTGCGGCGCAGGACCTCGGCGAAGATGTGGTCCAGGGGAACCACCCCCTCCCGGGCGTCGACCACGAACAGGCAGACGTCGGCGTCGTCCACCGCCTGCTCCGTCTGGGCCCGCATGCGGGATTCCAGGCTGTCGTCGTCGACGTCCTCGAAGCCTGCGGTGTCGATCAGGACAAGGTCGAGATCGCCCAGCCGGCCGCTGGCCTCCCGCCGGTCGCGGGTCACGCCGGGGCGATCGTCCACGATGGCGAGCTTCTTGCCCGCCAGACGATTGAACAGGGTCGACTTGCCGACATTCGGCCTTCCGACAATAGCGAGCTTCAGCGCCACGGCGCCCTTTCCGCAAACTTTTGGATAGATCCCCACCTATAGCAGCAATCGCGACCTTATCCACAAGGGATTGGTTGCGTCGCGAAAGGCAGGGTTAGCGGATCGCGATCAGCTCGCCCGTCTGGGTCAGGACGAAGATCAGGCCGTCTGCGGCGATGGGGGTCAGATAGGCTGGGGCGCCCAGATGCATCGTCCCCACCTTTTCACCCGTATGCGGGTCGAGGGCGCGCAGCTCTCCGCGCGAGGAGACCACGATCAGACGGTCCGAGGCGAGGATCGGTCCCGACCAGACGGCCCGGAACTTCTTGCGCAGGGTCCCGTTCATTGCCTGGATCCAGTAGGCCTGACCCGCATCGCGGCTGAGGCAGATCACCTGTCCGGATTGATCGGTGATGTAGACCACGTCTCCGGACACCCAAGGCGGGTTGACGCTGGTGATCGGCTGGGTCCAGCGCGCCTGCCCCGTGCGGGCGTCGACGGCGGCGAACAGACCCGAGTGGCTGCCCGCCAGCACGTCCCCGCGATAGAGCGCCGGAAGGCCGGCGATGTCGCGGATCTCGGAGAGGGCGTTGTTGCGGTTGGTCTGGGACAGGACATAGGACCAGGCGTCATTGCCGTTGCCGGCGCGCAGGGCCGTGAGCTCTCCCGAGGCGAAGGGTGCGTAGATGATGTCCCCGTCCGCAGCGGGGCTGGAGGCCACGGCCATTCGTGCGGGCTCTTCCAGGGCCTGATAGGTCCAGGACTCGGTCCCGTGGGCGGTGTCGAAGGCGTGGAGCTGGTCCACCGTGTCGACCACATAGAGCTTTCCGCCGGTCACATTGGGGGCGCCGTGGAGGGCGGTGCGGGTTTCGGTCCGCCAGCGAACGGCGCCGGTCTTGGCGTCGAGGGCCGCGACGAAGCGGTAGCCGGAGGTCACGAACACCTGGCCCTGGTCGATGGCGAGGCCGCCGCCGAAGGCGTCACGGGCCGTCTTACCCTTGGGGGCGAGATTGACGCTCCACAGGGGTTTGCCCGTCGTCACGTCGGTAGCCGAGATCTTGGCGTGGGCGTCCATGGTGTAGATCGCCCCGTCCGCCACTACCGGGCTGGCGGTCAGGTGCCCCTCCACCGAGTCGCCGTCGCCGATCTTGCGACGCCAGGCGACCTGCAGCTTTTCGCCGGCCTTCACGTGTTCGACCACGTGGGCGGAGTTGCCCCCGGCCATGGTCCAGGCGTCGAGGGGCTGAGCCGGCGTGATGGAGAAGCCGACGCCCTTGAGCGCGGCGGACGGCTCAAGCTTCTTGTTGAGGCTGAGCACGGAGATCCGCTCACCCTTCAGCTTGGCCTTGTCCTTGGCCGCCTTCTCGTTCTTGCCGACGAAGGGGATGCCGGGCTTGGGCAGGCTGCCGCAGGCGGCGAGCCCGCCGACGGCCGCTAGGGCGAGCGCCAGGCTGAACGCCCGACCAAGGGTGCGGGGACGCGAAAACATCATTGGGCTCCGGCGGGGTCGGCGTTCGGATCGGGAAGTTGCGGCAGGGCCGGACGGGTCGGTTCAGGCAGGGCCTTCAGGGCCTTGACCACCGCGGGCAGATTGGCGGCGGCGCCGGAGTCGATCAGGGTCAGGGCCGCCTGCGCCCGTCCGCGGACGGCGTCGCTGGCGTCCAGCATGATCGACAGGGCCGAGAAGTCCGCCCTAGCGGCGGCGGGCTTGCCGGCGGCCAGACGGGCCATGGCCAGCGCCTCGCGGGCGGAAACGTGATAGGGCCGGTCCGGCGCGGCTAGGGGCGTCAGTCGCGCCTCGATCTGCGGCAAGGGCATGCCCGCGTCGATCGCGGCGAGCGCCGCCTTCATTCTCGCCGCGTCCGCCACAATCTTGTCCGGCGCAAGACCTGCGGCCTGATCGAGCAGAGAGATCGCCTCAGCGGACTTCTTTTCCCCGAGCCGAAGCCCCGCGACCTGCATCAGGGCCAGCGTGCGGTATCCCCGCGGCCCCGACTTGGCGATCTTGGAAAAGGCGCGATCGGCGATGCCCTTGTCCCCCTGGCTGAGGGCCTGCAATCCCCGGTCATAGTCCTGCGAAGCGGCGGCCTGAAGGCTGGACTGGTACTGGTCCCAACCCCAAAGCCCCAGCGCCAGCGCCAGGGCGACGCCCGCAGCGCCGGCGACCATCGGCCAGCTCTTCTTGGCGATGGCCAGATAACGGTCTGAGCGCAGTTGCTCGTCGACTTCCTCGAATATGTCGGCCACGCGCCCGTTCGCTCCGCTTTAATCGTTCAATGTCGGTCCAGAGCCCCTCAAAGAGGCTCGGCCGGCGGCAAACTATCGCCCTTGCCCCTCCGGCACAATGCGCGTTGCGCGTCAGCGGCCCGGAGGTATAGCGGATCAGGGCTATCCTTCGCCAGGAAGGACAAACACACACCGGAGGTGTCCAAATTTGGGCGAGGACTTCTCCGCCCGGAATTGTCTAGAATTCTTCCAGCGACCTTGTCGCCAGCAGCGCCCCCGCCAGCGCGAGCAAGCCCAGCGCCAGCCACACCCCCTCTGCGCCGAAGGTGACGCCGCGCAGACCGGCGGCCTGAAGCAGCGTGGTGATCAATCCGGGGGCGAGATTGGCGGTGTGCTGGGCCGCGCTCATCGAGGCCTGCCCCGCCGAGATCACCCGGAGGATCAGGTTGGCGCCGACCATCTGCCCGACCGCGATCAGACCGCCCAGGACGCCGAGGAGACCGATCAGGCTTCTCCTCAGTGTCCAGCCCACGTTAAGCCGGTCCTCCACCCGCCGCGCAAACTCGGCGTGGTCGGCGAGGGCCGGCGCCTGTGCGAACAGCCGGGTCAACTCGGCCTCGAACGTCGGATCAGCCATGTGTCCTGCTCCCAGACGATGATTCGAAGCTGGGGGGCGCGTCCGCCGTCTCCAGCCTTCGACGTAGTTTTTCCAGTCCCCGCTTCACATGGGACTTCACCGTGCCCAGTGGCGCCTTCGCCGCCTCGGCCGCTTCGGCGTGGCTGAGGCCGGCGCCGTAGCACAGGCAAACGCACAGGCGCTCCGCCGGGGTGAGGCATTTCAGCGCCTCGTCGAGGTCGAGCCGCTGGTCCGACAGGCCCGCGCCGTCCGCCTCGTCCGCCAGCTCGGCCCCCTCCGGCGCGGGGTCGAGTTCGGCCCGCTTGCGCCAACGACGGATATAGTGTCGCGCGGCGATCCGCTTGACCCAACCGGCGAAGGTCCCCTCCCCCCGGAAGTCCGTGATCGCCTCGAAGGCGGACAGGAAGGCGTCCTGCGCGAGATCATCGGCCAGGGTCGGATCCGCGCCCATCCGCCGCAGCAGCGCGCGCACAGCCGACCCGTGCCGCCGCGCCAGCTCGCCGAACGCCGCGCGGTCGCCCGTCGCCGCAAGCTGAGCTAGTTCGACATCATGCAGAGCGGACAGCGGCGCGCGGCCTGCCGTCGTTATCGCCGGACCCCCCATCGGGCCGTCTCCTCAACCGACCGCAGGGTTTTACGACTTCGTCTTTCCCCGGGTGAGGAAGTAGATCACGAGGTAGGCGGCGCCGATGAAGCCCGGGAAGGCGGCGAAAGCCATGAACCCGCCGGTCGAGTCATTCGAGGAGTCGTAATAATACATGGCACCGCCGGCCGCGAGCAGGGCCAGCGCCCACGCCATCCAGAACAGCCCCCGACGCAGATCCCGCTCCGGACCGTAGGTGCGGCGTTGCTCCCGTGGCGGCGACTGCATCATGGCGAGCAGCTCAGGCTGCACCGGCTGGCCCTTTTCGTAGGCCGTGCGCAGCGTCTCTTGCAGTTGAGAGCGCTCCTTGTGGCGAAAGTAGCGGTTGGCGATGAAGACGGCACCGATGGTTCCGAAAAGGACCATGGGGACGAGCTCGCCCATGACGGCGACGATTGGCGCCTCTGACATGATTTAAACTCCCAGCTCTGAAGATCTGACGGGACGACGCCCGTTTCATAGGATTAGAGGCGCTATAGGCCCCATTCGGATGCGAAACGTCTCATGAATTCTTCGTAAGGTCTCAAAACCCCTGGTCTCTTCTCGAAACAGCGCGCCGCAGAGTCTCCCCCGCCCGCTCCGCCAAGCTTGCCGCGGAGGTGTTCGCGTGTCATCCCGCATCGGGTTCCGTCTCCCCCGACCTTCGGACATTTGATGTCGAATACCGCCGCCCTCAGCGCCCCGACGACCAGCCGGCGCGACCTCCTCCTGGGGGTTGCGGCCAGGACGGCGGCTGTGGGGTGCATGGCGCTGGTCTCGGCGGGGGCGAAGTACATGGCGGGCGCCGGAACGCCCCTGTTGCAGATCATCTTCTGCCGCAACGCCTTCGCCTTTATCCCCCTGATTCTCTTCGTCAGGGCGACCGTCGGTTTCGGCGCCCTGCGGACCGAGCGACCCTTGCGTCACCTCACCCGCTCCGCCGTCGGCATGATCGGCATGGGCTTCGGCTTTGCAGCGGCGGCGCGGCTGCCGCTGGTGCAGGCGGCGATCCTCGGCTTCACCACGCCCCTGTTCATGACCTTGTTATCGCGCCTCGTGCTGCGGGAGCGGGCGGACTGGCGGCGCTGGATTGCGGTCGTCGCAGGCTTTGTCGGGGTGATCATCGCCCTTCACCCCAGCCAGATTCACAAGATCTCCGCCGGGCTGATCTTCGGCCTCGTGGGCGCCATGGGGGCGGCGGGCGCCATGATCGCCATCCGCGGCATGCCCAGAAGCGAGTCCGGGCCGACGATCGTCTTCTACTTCACCCTGTGCTGCACCCTGGTCGGCCTTTCCAGCTTGCCCTTCGGCTGGGTCACGCCATCTCCCCTCCTCTTCGCCGTGATGGTGGGAACGGGGATATCGGGGGGCGTAGGCCAGCTTCTCCTCACCTACGCCGCCCGCTGGGCGCCTTTGCCGGTCCTCGCGCCCTTCGACTACACCCAGCTCATCTGGGCGAGCGGCATCGGCTTTTTGGTGTTCG
>CAIUZX010000582.1 GCA_903903715.1 uncultured Caulobacterales bacterium | reverse complement strand
GAGGCGGGATGTGGAGCGTGGGGGATACGAGGCCGAGGACCAGGATGGCGAGCACGTGCAGGCAAGCCGCGATTGCGGCGGCCGATATACGGTCGCTCCACGGCTGTTGTCTCATGCCTCTCGTCCGTTGTGCGTGGGCGCAATCGCGTTCTAGGGTGGAATCGCTCAGCCGCTCATCGCGTGAAGCCCGAAACCTAGGCCGTTTTTAGCCGAAAAGGCGAGGTTTGAGGACTTTCACTGCCGGCTCAGCCCCGGCTTGACCGCGGACGCGTTTGCGCTTATTCACGCCACTTCTGTTTCGAGACGTCTGTCGGACCTGTCCGTCGGGCGGCCGACGACAATCGGGGTTGGGCTGCGCCCGCCGGAACGCCCATAGCGCGCGTCCCGAGCGGGTATGCTGTTTTTTACTTCGCTTTGCCAGGCTAAACGCCTCGAGATCGATCGCCGATCCCGAGCGGTTCCGGTCTTCCGGCGCCGTTCAAAAGAAGGACCCAGGACGACGCGTCCGGCCGGAAGGCACAGCGCCGTCCGCTTACATCAGGACAGTCGACAGAGCCGATGCCTACAATCAACCAGCTTATCCGCAAGCCGCGCACCCCGCGCGTCAAGCGCAACAAGGTTCCCGCCCTGAAGGGCAGCCCGCAGCGCCGTGGCGTTTGCACTCGCGTGTACACCACGACCCCGAAGAAGCCGAACTCGGCTCTCCGTAAGGTCGCCAAGGTGCGCCTGACCTCCGGCATCGAAGCGGTGTGCTACATCCCCGGTGAAGGCCACAACCTTCAGGAACACTCCGTGGTCCTGATCCGCGGCGGCCGCGTGAAGGACCTTCCAGGCGTTCGTTACCACATCCTCCGCGGCGTGCTCGACACCCAGGGCGTGAAGAACCGCAAGCAGCGCCGTTCGCATTACGGCGCCAAGCGTCCGAAGTAAGGATCACAAGAGATGTCCCGTCGTCACCGCGCAGAGAAGCGCGAAGTTCTGCCCGATCCCAAGTTCGGCGATCTCGTCCTCACCAAGTTCATGAATTACGTCATGTACGAGGGGAAGAAGGCCGTGGCCGAAAACATCGTCTATGGCGCGTTCGATATCCTGGCCGAGAAGCGCCGGGACATGGATCCGCTGACCGTGTTCCACTCCGCTCTCGACAACGTCGCTCCGGCGATCGAAGTTCGCTCCCGCCGGGTTGGCGGCGCGACCTATCAGGTCCCGGTTGAAGTTCGTCCGGACCGCCGTCGTGCGCTCGCCATCCGCTGGCTGGTCAACGCGGCGCGCAAACGCGGCGAAAACACGATGACCGAAAAGCTCGCTGGTGAGTTGATGGACGCTTCTAACAATCGCGGAACCGCGGTGAAGAAGCGCGAAGACACCCACAAGATGGCCGAGGCGAACCGCGCTTTCTCCCACTATCGCTGGTAGGGCGCATCGCGTCCTTCGCGAGATTTTTACGACGGCGCTTCCTTGCGCGGGCGGTTTGAGCTAAACCGCCCGCGTCTTGCGCCGAGACAGACCCACACCGCGGCCCAAGCGCCCCGATGACAGAGCGAGCACCATGCCCCGCACGAACGAACTCGCAGACTACCGTAACTTCGGCATCATGGCCCACATCGACGCCGGTAAGACGACGACGACTGAGCGGATCCTGTATTACACCGGCAAGAGCCACAAGATCGGCGAAGTGCACGATGGCGCTGCGACGATGGACTGGATGGAGCAGGAGCAGGAACGCGGCATCACGATTACGTCCGCCGCGACGACCGCTTTCTGGAAGGGCCATCGCCTCAACATCATCGACACCCCCGGCCACGTGGACTTCACCATTGAAGTCGAGCGCAGCCTGCGCGTCCTCGACGGCGCCGTCGCGGTGCTGGACGGCAACCAGGGCGTTGAGCCGCAGACCGAAACCGTCTGGCGTCAAGCTGACCGCTACAACGTTCCGCGGATCGTGTTTGTCAACAAGATGGATAAGATCGGCGCCGACTTCGAAAAGTGCGTGGAATCGATCCGCGACCGTCTGGGCGCGAAGGCCGTGCCGATCCAGCTGCCGATCGGCTCTGAAGCCAGCCTCAAGGGCCTGGTCGACCTCGTGCGCATGAAGGCGGTTGTCTGGGACAATGACGGTCTCGGCGCAAACTTCCACGACGAAGAGATCCCGGACGACATGCGGGCGAAGGCCGAAGAGGCGCGCCACTACATGATCGAGAACGCCGTCGAACTCGACGACGAGGCGATGGAAGCCTATCTCGGCGGCGAAGAGCCTTCGATGGAAGTCATTCAGAAGTGCCTCCGCAAGGCGGTTCTGACGGGCGCCTTCTATCCGATCCTCTGCGGCTCGGCGTTCAAGAACAAGGGCGTGCAGCCCCTGCTCGACGCGGTTGTGGCCTACCTGCCGTCGCCGCTCGACATCCCACCGACGAAGGGCATCGACTACAAAACCGAAGAAGAAGTCGTCCGTCACGCCTCGGATGACGAGCCTTTGTCGGTTCTGGCGTTCAAGATCATGGATGATCCGTTCGTGGGCTCGCTGACCTTCTGCCGCATCTATTCGGGCAAGCTCGAAACCGGCATGGGCCTTCTGAACTCCACCCGCGAAAAGCGCGAGCGCGTCGGCCGCATGCTGCTGATGCACTCCAACAATCGGGAAGACATCAAGGAAGCCTATGCG
>CAIUZX010000581.1 GCA_903903715.1 uncultured Caulobacterales bacterium | reverse complement strand
TGGCGGCGCTAATCTTCCGACTTGCGCCCGACTCCTGGCAACGCTGGGCGGCGCAGCGGGCGGCGACGACCTTCGGCGCAGGCTAGCTTAAACAAGATACTGGAACGACTTCGGAGCTGGGCATGGGCCGCCATTACGACGTGATCATCATCGGCTCCGGCGCAGGGGGCGGGACCCTCGCCAAGGCGTTGGCCGATACGGGCAAGTCGATCCTGATCCTTGAGCGCGGAGAGGTCCTGCCCGTGGAGGCGGATAACTGGTCCTCGACCCAGGTCTTCGTGAAGAAGAAGTACCGCACGAAAGAGCAGTGGCTCGACAAGGACGGCAAGCCGTTTGTTCCAAACACGCACTATTGGGTGGGCGGCAACACGTCCTTCTACGGCGCAGCCCTGATGCGCATGAAAAAGCGGGACTTCGAGGCGGTGCAGCATGCGGGCGGCGTGTCCCCCGCCTGGCCGATCTCCTATCATGAGATGGCGCCTTGGTATCAGAAGGCCGAGGCGCTGTGGCAGGTGCGCGGCCAGCGCGGCGTCGATCCGAACGACCAGCCGAACGATCCGCCGTTTCCCTATCCGCCGCTGCAACACGACAAGGGCGTGCAGGAGCTGGAGGCCCACTTCCGAGGTCTGGGCTGGCGGCCTTCGCCCTTGCCGCTCGGAATCCGGCGGGACGATTTTGATCCGGCGCTGCAGCCGTGCATCCGCTGCACGACCTGCGGCGGCTATCCCTGCAAGGTGCTGGCGAAAGTTGATGCGCGCACGGCGGTGCTGGCGGGGATCGAGCAGGCGGGCGACGTGACCATCCTCACTGGGCGCCTCGCGACGAAGATCGAGACGGATCCATCGGGGCGCACCGCGCGGGCCGTCCTCTGCACCGGCGCAAACGGGGAGGAGCGGTTCGAGGGCGACATCATCGTCACCGCCGCAGGGGCCGCCAATTCCGCCGCCCTTTGGCTCAAGTCCGCCAGCGCCGCGCACCCTCAGGGTCTCGCCAACGGCTCCGATCAGGTGGGCCGCAACTACATGTTCCACGCGACCTCGGCGGTGATCGCCCTGTCGCTGGAGCCGTTCGACGCGACCTTCCCCAAGACCCTGTGCGTCAACGACTTCTATTTCGGGGAGCCGGACGGGTCCTATCCCTATCCGATGGGCCAGATCCAGCTGCTTGAGTACATGTCAGGTCAGACGCTGGAGGGACAGATCTCCGACTGGCTGCCCCCCGCCCTGATCCCGGACGTTTTCTCTGACGCCCTGGCGCACCGGATGGTCAGCTTCCTCGCCATGTCGGAGGATCTTCCTCACCCAGACAATCGCGTGACCGTGGAGTCGAACGGCCAGATCCGGCTGAGTTATACCTTCGGAGACCTGAGCGCCCATGACCGGCTGGTGGAGCGGCTGCGCGACGGGCTGGAGGGCTTCGTCTCGCACCACCACCAGATCACCGGGCGACATCTGTCCGTAGACGAATTGTTACCGCTCTACGGCACCGCGCACCAGTGCGGCACCCTGCGCTTTGGCCACGACCCGGCGAGTTCGGTGCTGGACGTGAACTGCAAAGCGCACGAACTCGACAATCTCTACGCAGTGGACTCCAGCGTGTTCGTGTCGAGCTCGGCGGTCAATCCGACGCTGACCATCGTCGCCAATGCGCTGCGTGTGGCGGAGCATCTGAAAGAGCGTCTGCGCTAGTCGGAAAACGCCTCGTCAAACGCCTTCGCATAGGCGACGTCGCCCGTGATTTCGGGCAGGGGACGTTTCAGCGGAAGTACGGCAAAGTGCGGCCCTCTGTAGGCGCAGGTGAAGCCCTTGGCCGCTTCGACGTCGAAGCCGAAATGGCCATAGTAACGCTGATCGCCCAGCACGAAGATCGCGACGACGTCCGTTTGGCCCGCCTGAGCGATCGCCTCGCGGATCAACGCCGCGCCGACACCCTGACTCTGATGAGCAGGCAGGACCGAAACGGGCGCAAGGCCAAGCGCCGAGAAAGGTGCGCTCATCCGGGACAACAGGACGTGCCCGATGATGGTCTCGCCCTCCGTCGCGATAAGCGAGATCACGGCGTCGCCGTCCCGGTTCAAGAGACGCACCAGCTTCGCTTCGTCCGCGCGTCCGAAGGCGGCGGTGACGACAGCGGCAATCTCGAGATCGTCCGCCTCGGTCGCAGGCCGGAGGCGCACCCGCGTCACTCCGGGTCGACCGCGAGGTCCTTGGCGCCTGCTTTCAGCGCGCCAGGGGCGAGGCCGCTGCGAGCGTCGAGCGCCTTGCCTCCGCCGTTCGGGCTGAGCCGGTCAAGGGCGCCGGCGATGGGATCGATGGCCGAGCCATAACCACGCCGAACCCGGTCGAAGTTCACCGAAGGATCGTAGGCGATCACGGCGACATTCAGCGCCCTGGGGCTCAGGCGTCCCATCGCCGCGAGCAGAGCCGCATCCGCTGCATACTCGTCACGCTGCGCCGTGACGACGGCGAGTTCGGCGTCGCGGATGGCCTGCTCGGACTGGACGAACTCGAACACGGTGCGAAGGCCCGCGCGGAATTCCGCCTTCACCCCGTCGAAGGCCATGGTCGCGGCGTCTTTCTGTTCAAGGCTGGCGGTCAGGCTCGCGTGTGCGGCGTTGATGTTGCTCCAGGCCACGGCGACCGATTTGACCGTCGTCCGCCGCGCGGCCTCCAGGGCTTGACGGCTCTGCGCGTCCTGCTCCAGAGCCTGCCGGATCTGTGAGCTGATCAGGCCGCCGGAGAACAGCGGCTGGGTGATCGTCACACCCGCCTGTGCGGTTCTGATATTGTTGCGGTCGCTGAACGGGGTCAGTCGCCCGCCATAGTCATAGGACGCGGTGGCCGAGACTTGCGGCATGCGCGCGGCCTTGGCTTGCGCGACCAGGGCCTCGGCCGATTGCTCGGTCAGATTGGCGGCGCGCAGTTCCGGATTGTCCGCTTCCGACGCGTCGAAGGCCTGGTCAAGGGTTGCGGGCAGACCCGTCAGGACGGGTTCGGGCGCAAGCTGGCCCGGCGCGCGGCCGACGATGGCAAGATAGGCCGACCGGGCGGTGCGGAGCTGACCTTCAGCCGCAGCCAGCGCGGCCTTCGCCTGCGCATACTGCGCGCGGACGGTGGCGACGTCCGTCCTGGTCAGCTGACCGACACGAAACTTGGCGTCCGTCTCGTCGAGCTGGGCTTTCAGGACTTCGACGTTGGTCTTCCGGATGCGGACTATTTCGGCGTCTCGGCGCACGTCGACATAGGCGCCGATCACCTGTTGCAGGATCTGCTGCTCGACGCTGCGCAACGTTTCCCGCGCGGCCAGCACCTGGGCCTTGGCGCTGCGCACCCCCGCGCTCACGCGGCCGCCGGTGTAGATCGGCTGGCTGGCGGACAGGGTCGCGTCGACGCTGTTGCTCTCGACGCCTGAGCCCTGACCCGGGTCGCTGCGCCTGTATCCGCCCGTTGCGGAGATGGACAGGCTCGGACGATAGCCGGTCAGAGCCTGGACGTAGGTTTCGTCCAGCGCCCGCACCTGCGCCCGCTGTTGCTGCAAGGTCGGGTTGCTATCGTAGGCGAGGGCCACGGCGTCCGCGAGGGTCTCCGCCCCGGCCGCCCCTGCAGACAGGATGAGGACGGCGCTTGCGGCCGTCATGGCGAGT
>CAIUZX010000580.1 GCA_903903715.1 uncultured Caulobacterales bacterium | reverse complement strand
GCCTGCGGCGGCGCGGTGACCCTTGTCAGCATGCCCGGCGCCTGGCCTCAGCTCGGCACGCAAGGCTGGCCCTGGTACCCCCAGCTGACCGTGCATGTCGCCGAGAAGTGCGGCGTCTGGGACAGCGCGATCGAGGCGCTTGCGGCTGACGTCAATGAAAGGTTCGGACGCGACTGACAATGCCGACGAATATTGATCTGACCGCGCAATTTGGGCGCAAGGGGTGTTAACCGCGTCAGGCTTAACCAGACGTTGGGGTCTTGGTGCTAGCTTGACCCTATCGAGACGTCCATTGCGCCAGTGCGCAGGTTCAGAAGCGGGATAGAATGTCAAATCAGGTCGACGCCGCCATCCGCAGCCGCGAAGCCTTCAATTTGGCGAGGGCCGCCCTCAACCAGATGGAGAAGGCCCAGATCTGGCCGACTCCGCTCAATTTCGAGCTCTGGCTTCACCTGATCTGCGAGCCGGACGGCGCCATCGCGCAGGAAATCGCCCGACTCATGTCTCTGGGCGCCGTGCTCACCGACGCCATGGCCGAGGAGCTGGCGGTCGAGCATCTGCCGCGTCTGCGCCTGAACGATGAGATCCGCGACGCCAGCGATCATCTGACCGAGCAGATGGTGGCGATCAACCGCGCCATCGCGCTCGCCCAGATCAGCGCGACGGAATACGGCCGCACCCTGGAAGGCGCGAGCCGACAACTGGCCGACAAGCCGGAAACCGGCCAGATCCGCCACCTGATCGAAACTCTCTCCATCTCCACCCGCCGCGTGCAGAAAGAGAACGCGACGCTGGAGTCGCGCCTCGACCAGACGACGGAAGAGATCAAGCGCCTGCGTTCGCACCTCGAACAGGTGCGCCGCGATGCGATGACCGACGCCCTCACCAGCCTGTCGAACCGCAAGGCTTTCGACGACGAGCTCAAGCGCGCCTGCGACGCGGCGCGGGCGGAGAGCAAGGTCCTGTCGGTGGCGATCATCGACATCGACCATTTCAAGCGCTTCAACGACACCTGGGGCCATCAGACCGGCGACCAGGTCATCCGCTACGTGTCCGGCCTGATCGCAAGGTCGTCTGTGCACCCGCGCCTCGCCGCACGCTACGGCGGTGAAGAGTTCGCGATCCTTTTCCCTGGCGAGTCGGCGGACGAGGTCACGGGCGCCCTCGATGCGCTGCGGGTCGACATCTCGTCCCGCGCGCTGAAGCGTCGCTCGACGGCCGAAGACCTCGGCCACGTCACCGTGTCGGCAGGCGTCGCCACGCTGCATCAGGACGATACGCCGCTGACGGTGATGGAGCGGGCGGACAAGGCGCTCTATGTGTCGAAGAATGCGGGCCGCAACCGCACCACGAACGCCGAAGTCGCCAATCTTGCGACCATGCCCGCGGCGTAACGTGTTCCCCTAGGTCACGGTTTTCAGGCGCGCGGCCTTTGGCCTATGCTCCCGTCAAACAGATGGGAGGCCTACATGTCGCAATCCAAGGTGAAACTCACGGTCGAGGATGACGTCGCCGTCATCACCCTGTCCGATCCCGCCACGATGAACGCCGCGGGGCTCGATATGGTCCAGGAGCTGGGCGAGGCCTTGCGCAAGCTGGCCCTTGGGCAGGTGAAGGCCCGCGCCATCGTGCTGACGGGGGAGGGGCGGGGCTTCTGCTCCGGCGCCAATCTCGGCGGGTCAGGCCCGGCGGGCGGCATGGACGCGGACGGCCTGCCCGACGCAGGGCGCGCGCTCGAACAACACTACAATCCCGTCATCACCATGCTCCGCGACAGTGAGCTGCCGATCGTGACCGCCGTCAATGGCGCAGCGGCCGGGGTCGGCTGCTCCTTCGCCCTGATGGGCGACATGATCGTGGCGGGGGAGAGCGCCTATTTCCTGCAGGCCTTCCGCCGCATCGGCCTCGTCCCGGACGGCGGTTCGACCTACATCCTGCCGCGCCTGATCGGCCGGGCGCGGGCGATGGAAATGGCCCTGATGGGGGACAAGATCCCGGCAAAGACCGCGCTGGACTGGGGCCTGATCAACCGCTGCGTTCCGGACGCCGACCTGATGTCCACAGCGCTGGAGATCGCGCGGGCGCTGGCCAAGGGGCCAAAGTCCCTCGGCATGATTCGCCAGCTCATCTGGACCAGCCTCGTCAACACCTGGCTCGAGCAACTGC
>CAIUZX010000579.1 GCA_903903715.1 uncultured Caulobacterales bacterium | reverse complement strand
CCTCACCGGTTGCGCTTTCGCGGGCCTTGGCGATGAAGTCCTTGACAACCGGCAGGGCGACGTCGGCGTCCAGCAGGGCCAGACGAACCTCGCGCAGGGCCTGGTCAATGTCCTTTTCAGACAGCACGCCGCGACCGGTCAGCCGGTCAAAGACGCCTGTCAGTCTTTCGCCTAAAGCCTCGAACATCACCGCTCCTGATCAGCCCAACCATCGCCCAAACGCCAAGCGACCCCGTGGACGATCACGTCGACGGGGGTCCTCTCCGCCCTCGTCCGATGGGTCCTGCATCATGCAGGTCGGGGTCGTGGCGGGTGAGGCGCGGCTTTGATATGCGCCGAAATAAGCGGGCCTTATGCGCGCGAGGCCTTTGAGAGTCAAGGTGACGGGCCGTGCGCCCGGGCGATGTGCGCTCTTGCCAAGGCGCTTGCGATCAGCCCCAATCAGCAAAACATGAAACGGGAGGATTTGATGATCAAGGGGGCCTTTCGCCTGCTGATCGGGCTTTTCGGGGCCTTGAGCCTCGTCCAGGCGTCGCGCCTATGGCTGTCGCCGCACATCGCCGCCGGCGTGCTGGGGGTGACGGATCTCAACGGAACGGGCCTGGCCACCATCCGCGCCGATCTCGGCGGCCTGTTCACCGCGATCGGCCTGCTCATGCTGTTCGGCGCCGTGCGCAACAGCCGGGCCGCGCTGACGAGCGCGCTGGTGGTGGTCGCCTCGGCGTTCGCAGGGCGCATCTTCGCCGCCGTGCATGACGGCGTGACCTCGCCCCAGTATCCGCCGTTGGCCATCGAGGCGATCACACTCACGCTGCTGGTCTTCGGACGCCAATTCGCGTCGAAAAGCTGAGACCGGCGCCATGACCGCGCTGCCGCGCTCCGACCATCAGGCCGAGCCCGCGCCGCCGACGCCGCGGCAGGTGGTCGCCGCTCTGGCCATCGGCGCGGCGGGTCTGATGATCACGGCCTTGTCCCCCATGATCCTCGGACGCTTGCTGCATCTCGGCCGCCTGACGGCCACGGAGATCGGCCTCGCCGCTGTGGCGGAGGGTCTGACCATGGGCGTTGTCTGCGCCATAGCGGGGGCGCGCCTCGCGCCGCGGCGCATCAGGGCTATCGCCGCCATGGCCAGCCTCTGGACCGTCGCGGCGGACCTGTCGTCCATGGGCGCCGCGCACGGCCTGTTTCTGGCCGCCCGCGCCGGAGCGGGGCTGGGGGAGGGCCTGATGCTATGGACAGCGATTGTCGTCATCGCGCGCCAGCCCACGCCTGAGCGGACCACCGCTGCGCTCCTCACCGGTCAGGTGATCGCCGCGCTGATCCTGGCGAGCGCGGGCAATGCGCTGATCGCGCCGCGCTTCGGCGCGCCGGGGCTCTTGTGCGCTCTGGCGGGAACCGCGGGCCTGGCCGCCATTCTCTCCCTGTTCGCACCGGACGCTCTGATGACCGCGCCGGCGGGCGCAACCGCCGCCACCGGTCCCCTGCCTGTGCGAGGCTGGGTGGCGTTGCTTGTGATGCTGGCCTTCGTGGCCGCAGGCTCCGGAGTGTATGTCTATCTCGACCCGATCGCGAGCTTCGCCCGGCTGGGACCAGGGGCGGTCGGATCGGCGGTCCAGCTCAATCTCGTCGGTCAGATCCTGGGCGGCCTCTTCGTGACCGTGGCTGCAGGCCGGCTGCGATACCCTGTCGTGTCGGCGATCGCGGGCGCCGCGGCGTTGTCGGTCTATCTCAGCTATCTTCTGGCCAGCCCGCTCCCGGTCTTTGTCCTCGCGACGGGCCTGACGGGCTTCACCGGCATGGTGATGACATCGTTCTTCGTTCCCCTGTGCGTCGCAGCGGATCCGAGCTGGCGCGTGGCGTCGATGAGCGGCGGGGCCCAGATCCTCGGCGCGGCCGCAGGCCCCCTCGCCGCCGCCGCCACTGGAGGCCGGACGGCCCTGGTCATCCTGATCAGCATGGGCTGGGTGAGCCTGAGCGTGGCCCTGACCCTGTGGCTCGCGCACAGCGATAAGGCTAGGAAAGTCACAAACTTTTAAGTCCTTGTGCACGCGAGATTAACCGCTCCGGCGCTAGTCTGCAGATCTCGATCCTCAATGTGTGTTCCATGGCCAACGTCGCCAGCTTCCAAGACTTTTCGGACCAACGGGACCGCCGTCGCGCGCTCCGGCAACGGGTGATCTTCGGCGGCAAGCTGGTGCACTCCGGGGGCGCGTTCTCGATGAATGTGACCCTGCGCAACATGACGGCGTTCGGCGCGCGATTGATCCTTCCAGCCTCGACCGTCGCGCCGGATCTTTTTGATCTGATCGACATGAAAAACGGCGACGTGTTTCAATGCCGCCTGGTGTGGCGCGAGTACCCGCAGGTTGGAGTCGTGTTCGAAAGCCGTGAGCGGCTGGAGTGCGCGAATACGCCACGTCTCGTCAACCTGAAGTCACTCTGGCAGATGAGCCTGTTGCGGTAGACGGCTTGGGGATGACGCAGGGCCAAAGGCCCCGTATGCTTCCCCCATGACGTCAGACACTGCTCCCGCCGCACCAAACCGGCGCCTCTACCTGCTGGACGGGTCGGGCTATATCTTCCGCGCCTATCACGCCCTGCCGCCCCTGACGCGCAAGTCGGACGGCCTGCCCGTGGGCGCGGTCGCCGGCTTCTGCAACATGATGTGGCGCCTGATCTGCGAGCTTCAGGCCGCGCACGCCGATGATGCGCCCACCCACCTCGCGGTGATCTTCGACGCCGCCGGTCCTTCCTTCCGCTCCGACATCTATGATCAGTACAAGGCCCACCGCCCGCCCGCGCCGCCGGACCTCGTTCCGCAGTTCGCCCTGGTGCGCGAGGCGACCCGCGCCTTCGGCGTGCCGGCTGTGGATCTCACGGGCTATGAAGCCGACGACCTCATCGCCACCTATGCCCGCGCAGCGGCGGATCGCGGGGACGAGGTGGTCATCGTCTCGTCCGACAAGGACCTGATGCAGCTGATCGACGATCGGATCGGCATGATGGACCCGGTCAAGCAGACGCGCATCGGCCGTGAGCAGGTGATCGAGAAGTTCGGCCTCGGGCCCGAGCGGGTGATCGAGATCCAGGCTTTGGCCGGCGACAGCGTGGACAATGTGCCAGGCGCCCCGGGAATAGGCGTCAAGACCGCCGCTCAACTGCT
>CAIUZX010000578.1 GCA_903903715.1 uncultured Caulobacterales bacterium | reverse complement strand
GTTCAGTTCTAGCCGAGAAAGCTTGGTCACGCCCTCCACCAGCTCAGCCACTTCTTCGCCGAACAGTCCGGCAATGTCGGCTCTGGTCGCGGTGGTGTCTTCAATGACGTCGTGAAGCAGCGCGGTGACGATAGCGGCTGTGTCGAGACGGTATTCCGTCAGGATCCCGGCGACTTCTATCGGATGGGCGAAATAGGGATCGCCCGACGCGCGGAGCTGCGCGCCATGCATCCGCATGGCGTAGACATAGGCGCGGTTGAGCAGCGCTTCGTCAGCGGTCGGGTCATAGCTGCGGACTCGATCGATCAGCTCGAACTGACGCAGAAACCTTGGATGCGCCTTGGCCTTGACGGCCTCGGCAATTTGGGCCGTCGTCGCGCCCGACGCAGCCGTTGGAATGAGAGACTGTCCGCCCTCGGGCGTCAGTAGCGGTCCTCCTGGCCGCCGTCACGGTCGCTTTGCAGCGCCCGGACCAATTCCTGCTCGCTCATGTGCATGTGCTGCGGATCCGCGAGCAGGGCGAGGGTTTCGGCCTCTTCCTCGGCTTCCGTACGCTCATCGACCCGCTGCAGCGTGCCGATCATCGCTTCGCTCAGCACTTCCGGCTCAACAACGCCGTCAGCGATTTCACGCAAGGCCACGACCGGGTTCTTGTCATTGTCACGATCGACCAACAGCTCTGCGCCTGTAGCGATGCCGCGCGCACGGTGCGCCGCCAGCAGAACCAGGCTAAAGCGGTTGGGAACGCGTTCGACGCAGTCTTCAACGGTGACGCGGGCCATACTGTCCTCAAAAATGCAGATAGAACCGCATCAAATACGCCGCTCAGGCGATGATTGCAATGCAAGAACGCCCGTCAGCTAGATGTGACAGCAATTGCGTTTCGCGGGCGATCACGTATCCCAGTTTAGCTGTGAACGTCCGAGCGAAACATGTCCGAAATTGACGATCTGGAGCCCATTCTCGAAACAGTGCGCAAGGTCTGCGCCGCCTATCCGGGCGCCTACTGGCGCGCGTGCGACCGGGAACGGACCTACCCCGCCGAATTCGTGGAGGCCATGACGAGCTCCGGCCTTCTCGGCGTGCTTATCCCAGAAGCCTATGGCGGCTCTGGCCTGTCCTTGACCGTCGCCGCGGCGATCCTTGAGGAGGTGCACGCCAGCGGCTGCAACGCGGCGGCTCTACATGCCCAAATGTACACGATGGGCACCCTACTCCGGCATGGCTCTCTTGAGCAAAAGGAGACCTACCTCCCCAGGATCGCGTCCGGAGACTTGCGGCTGCAAGCCTTCGGGGTGACGGAGCCGACGGCTGGAACCGACACGACCAACATCTCGACCCGCGCCGAGCGCCGGGGCGATGTTTATGTCGTCAATGGCCAGAAGGTATGGACAAGTCGGGCGGAGCATTCCGACCTGATGATCCTGCTCGCCCGCACGACTCCCAAGGATCGAGTCGCAAAGAAGACGGACGGATTGTCGGTTTTCCTCGTCGATATGCGGGCCGCTGCGGGCGCAGGGATGACGATCAAACCAATCCGCACCATGTTCAACCACGCCACGACCGAGATCTTCTTCGACAATCTGGAGATCCCGGCGTCCTCGCTGATCGGGGAGGAAGGCAAGGGCTTTCGCTATATCCTCGACGGCATGAATGCCGAGCGGATCCTGATCGCGTCGGAATGCATCGGCGACGGTCGCTGGTTCGTCGAGAAGGCCACAGCCTATGCCAAGGACCGGCGGGTGTTCGACCGCCCGATCGGGCAGAACCAGGGCGTCCAGTTCCCCATCGCCCGCTCCTACGCCGAAGTGCGCGCGGCCAAGCTGATGACCCTCGAGGCGGCCCGGCTCTACGATACGGGGGCGTCCTGCGCGGAGGAGGCCAACATCGCCAAGCTGCTCGCGTCGGAAGCCAGCTGGCGGGCGGCGGACACCTGTCTTCAGACCCACGGCGGCTTCGGCTTCGCCGAGGACTATGACGTGGAGCGGAAATTCCGGGAGACGCGCCTCTATCAAGTCGCGCCGATCTCGACGAACCTGATCCTGTCCTACGTCGCCGAGCACGTGCTCGGCATGCCCAGATCCTACTGAGATCCTCAGGCGACCGTCGCTGCGCCCCACTCCGTCCAGCCGAAGGCCCGCGGCGTGTTGGGCAGATAGAACTGGTCCTGCCATTCAACGGCGAAGCCCTGCGCCTTGATTGATTGACCGGGGGTCCGTGTCAGTCGGCACCCACCGCCGAGCGGCGTCCAGATCGGCTCAATGCGCCGTTGCCAGCGCTCGACCTCCGCATCCGGCGCGCGGCCATGCTCGCAATAGAAGAGGCGCCCCTCCGGCTTCAGGACGCGCCTGAGCTCGGCCAAGGTCTTGGCAACATCGCCAACCGTGCAGAGCGTATAGGTGCACACAATGCAGTCGAAGGACCCGTCCTCGAAGGGGAGCCGTTCCCCCACCCCGTCGAGCAATTTGATCTCGATGCCCGCCTCGGCCGCCGCCTTTGTGGCCCGACTTCTCATTTGCGCATTGGGCTCAACCGCGGAGACCTTGGCGACCTTCGACCGGTCATAATAGGGCAGGTTGGCCCCTGCCCCCATGCCGAGTTCCAGCACTTCGCCAAAGGCGAGCGGCACGACCTTCTCCCGTTGACGACCGATGGGCTTGGCTGAACAGGCGCATGATATTAGCACCGGCGCGATGTGGCGTTCGTAAAAGCCCATGCCTCAAACCTCCTAAGCGACACCTGAAACGATTGGTTTCCTGTACAGCCGCGCCTTGGTGAGGAACGCCTGATCTGCAGCGACTTCCTCGAGGCCCACACTCTCGAACAGGCGAGCCAAATCGAGTTCCTGATAGGTCGAGTAGTAGGGCTCGTGGAAAAAGACCGGAAACGCCTCGAGCAGCCGGGCGAGTTCTGGCGCATCGCTCGCCTGGATCGAGTCCGCGAAGGCCAGGACGCCGCCGGGCTTCAACATCCGCGCGAGTTCCTGCGCAATGACCGGCCGCACCCGCGGCGGCAGCTCATGAAAGAGATAGATGCAGGTGATCGCATCGAAGGATTGATCGGCGAACGGCGTACGCTCGAGATTGGTCTGCACGCAGGGCGCGCCGGACCGATCCCGCGCGACCGAAAGATAGGCCTCAGAAAGGTCAGCGCCGAAGACTTTCGCCCGAGGAAATGTGGCTTTCAGATCCGAGAGGAACGCGCCCGCGCCACAAGCCGCATCGAGTATGGTCAGGTCCCGCTGGTCCGCCTCGACCAGATCTTTCGCCAACAACGACAGCGCTCGTCGACGCATGGCCCCTGCGGCGCCGGAAAACAGCGCCTCGACCTGGGCCTCGTACCTCAGCGCGCTGTCCTCGCTGAACCAGCCGTCGGTCTGGAAATGGAAATTCTGCCGATAGTAGTTTGGAAAAGATGATGTTTTCGGGTCTGACTTGACTTCAACACCGTCGCCCTTTCGGCGGCGCCGATCAACGTCGCGCGCGTCCTTCAGGAAATCCAGCGCACGATCAAGCGCTTGCGTTGGCGGCGCCAAGGATTCGGTCAGGGGGTAAACGCCCGCCCTGACATCGGCGGCGTCCTTCGCGAGCGCCTCCATCCACGCGCGTCGTAGGGCGTTTCGCCTGGGCGCAGGCGCTTCGGAGCGAAACTCACGAGCGTTTTCGCCCTTGGTCGGCCTCGTCAGGGCGCGAGCCGCAAGTCCGTTCGCCGTCCACCAAAAGGCCTTGGCCGCTGACCGGGCCGCAGCAGCGGCTCCGTCCCTTGCAAACGCCCTGGGTGACTTCTCGGTCGTCGGCATGGCTTACCTCTCGAACACACCCACAACTTCAATATGGGCGGACCAGAGGAATTGGTCCACCGGTCGAAGGCGCGACAACCTAAATCCGCCCTGAATCAGAGCCGCCGCGTCTCGCACAAAGGTCGCCGGGTTGCAGGACACGGCCACGACCTTGCCGACGCCTGATGTCGCGATGGCGGACATCTGATCCATCGCGCCCGCGCGCGGCGGGTCGATGACGACCACATCGACGCCTTTCAATTCCTTGTCAGACAGGGGCCGCCGAAACAGGTCCCGCGCCACGGCGTCGACCGTCTTGAGCCCCGGCGCGGTGGCCAGACCTGACCGAAGCGCATCGATGGAGGCGGTTGCGCTGTCGATAGCGAGCACGGGCGCAACCGTCGCCAGCGGATAGGTGAAGGCCCCGGCGCCGCAGAAAAGGTCAGCGATTCGTTTGGCCCCTTTCGACGCCTCGACAGCGTCCTGCGTCATGACGCGCTCCGCTTCGGCGGAGGCCTGAAGAAATCCGCCGCACGGCAGAACCACACGTCCGGGACCAAAGGTCACGACCGGCTGTCGCGATTGGTAAAGCGTCTCACCAGCCAAGGACACGCGCGCGAAATCATAGGTGGC
>CAIUZX010000577.1 GCA_903903715.1 uncultured Caulobacterales bacterium | reverse complement strand
TCGTCAATCGCGGAAAGAACGCGACGATCATCTTGTGTCAGTTGCATGTCGCCCACTATAGCCCGGTTGCGTCGCGGCGTCGCCTGTGAGGATGAGTCGCGAGCGACACGACTGGAGCTTCCCATGACCGCCACCCTGATCGACGGAAAGGCCTTCGCCGCGAATTTGCGCGAGCGGCTGGCGGGGGAGGTCGCGAAGATGCAGGCCGAGCACGGGGTGACGCCGGGCCTCGCCGTCGTGCTGGTGGGGGATGATGCGGCGAGCGCGGTCTATGTGCGCAACAAGGGCGAGCAGGCGACGGCGGCGGGCATGCATTCGGTCACCCACCGCCTGCCCGCGGAGACAAACGAGGCGGATCTGATCGCCCTGGTGCAGACGCTGAACGCCGACCCCGCCATTCACGGGATCCTGGTGCAGCTTCCCTTGCCCAAGGGCCTGAACCCCGACCGGGTGATCGCCGCCATCGACCCGGACAAGGACGTCGACGGGCTGCACGTCATCAATGCGGGGCGGCTGTCGGCGGGGCTGCCGGCGCTGACTTCCTGCACGCCGGTCGGGTGCATGCTGCTGCTGAAGGACCGGCTGGGTGACCTGTCGGGGATGAGGGCCGTGATGGTCGGTCGCTCCAACCTGATGGGCAAGCCGATGGCGCAGCTTCTGCTCGCCGCCAACTGCACGGTGACCATCGCCCACTCCCGCTCGAAGGACCTCTCCAGCATCTGCCGGGAGGCGGACATTCTGGTCGTCGCGGTCGGCCAGCCGGAGATGGTGCGCGGCGACTGGATCAAGCCAGGCGCCGTGGTGCTGGACGTCGGCATGAACCGGGTTCCCTCCAAGGATCCGGTCAAGGCGGCGGCGGGCGGGACCCGCCTCGTCGGCGATGTGGCGTTCGAGGAGGCGGCGCAGGGGGCGAGCGCGATCACGCCGGTGCCGGGGGGCGTCGGGCCCATGACCATCGCCTGCCTGTTGCGCAACACGCTGGAGGCCTGCGCGCGGCTGCACGGCCTGCCGACGCCGGTCCTGTGATGCCGCGCCCCGGCCCCCGCAACCTGATCACCGACGTCCCCGGTATTACCGTCGGCCAAGCGACGGACGAGCGGGCCGCGACCGGCGTCACGGTCATCGCCTGCGACGGGGCGTGGGTCGCCGCCGCCGACGTGCCGGGCGGGGGGCCGGCGACGCGGGAGAGCGACGTGCTGGGCCTTGAGAATCTCGTCGGCCGGGTCCACGCGATCAGCCTCTCCGGCGGGTCGGTGTTCGGCCTCGCCGCCGCGGACGGGGTGGTGGCGGCGCTCAGCCAGCGGGGGGAGGGGCTGACGCTGGGCCCCGGCCTGCCGCCCATCCCCATTGTCCCCGCCGCCTGCCTGTTCGACTTCGGCCATGAGGGCGACAAGGCCTGGGGCGATGCGCCGCCCTATCGCGCGCTGGGCCTCGCCGCGGCGAACAGCCTGTCGACGGAGATGGCGCTGGGCCGGGTCGGCGCAGGGCGTGGCGCGCGGGCGGGCTCGCGTCCCGGCGGGATCGGCTCAGCGTCGCTGGCCCTGTCCGAGACCCTCACCGTCGGCGCGCTGGCGGCGGTCAATCCGGTGGGCTCTGTGTACGAACAGGACGGCAAGAGCTTTTACGCCTGGCCGTTCGAGTTGGACGAAGAGTTCGGCGGCGCGCGGCCCGATGCGCCCCTGCCGCCGGAGGATCCCTTTCCGCAGCACTCCCGCATCGGCGGCGGCTGGCGCACCCAGCCGGGCGCCGCCACAACCTTGTGCGTCATCGCCGTCAGCGCGGATCTGACGGGGCCGGAGTGCAAGCGGATCGCCATGATGGCGCAGGACGGCCTCGCCCGCGCGATCCGCCCGGCGCACACCCCCTTCGACGGCGACGTGGTCTTCAGCCTCGCCAAGGGGGATGCGCTGCCCTCAGGCCCCGAGCGGCCGGTGCATGTGGCGCGCATCGGCGCCGCCGCCGCCGACGTCCTCGCCCGCGCGATCGCGAGGGGCGTGCACGCAGCGCAAGACGGCTAGGTCAGGATCAGATTGTCGATCAGGCGGGTGGCGCCAAAGCGCACCGCAAGCGACACCAAGGCGCCGTCGGTGACCTCGTCAAGCTCGTCCAGCGTCACCTTGTCCGCCACGCTGACATAGTCGATCACGGCGCCGACG
>CAIUZX010000576.1 GCA_903903715.1 uncultured Caulobacterales bacterium | reverse complement strand
GTCGTCTTCGGCGAACGGCGAGACGGGCCGAAGCCGACTTGGCTGATCCGCGCCTACTGGAATCCCTTCGCGCGGCTGATCTTCCTCGGACCCCTGATCATGGCGCTGGGCGGCGGGTTGTCCCTGTCCGACCGGCGGCTGCGTCTGGTGGCCGGGCGCAAGGCGGTCGCCGCTGCGCAGACCAAGGCGGCCACGTGACCCGCAAGGCGCGCGCCATTGTCGTCGCCCTTTGCGCCCTGTGGCTCACCGCCGGCGCCGCGGGGGATCCGGCAGATCAACTGCCGAACCCGGCGCAGGAAGGCCGCGCCCGCCACCTGTTCGAGGAAATTCGCTGCCTCGTCTGTCAGAATGAGTCCATCGACGACTCAGAGGCGCAACTCGCCGACGATCTGCGCCGGATTGTGCGGGAACAGATCCGCTCGGGCCGCACAGACGCCGAGGTGCGGGCGTTTCTGGTGGCCCGGTACGGCAAGTTCGTGCTGTTGAAGCCGCCCTTCGACGCGGGCACCGCACTGCTGTGGCTCGGCCCCTTCGGCGTTCTTGGCGTGGCCGGGGTCATCGTCTGGCGGCGTAGATCGCGAGGAATCGCGGCCGATGAACCCCCGCTGACGCCGGAGGAACTGGAAAATCTGAGGCGCCTTCGTTCATCATGACACGCAAGCGCCCTAGTTAGGCCTAAGGAATGCTTAGATCCGTTGATCATACTCTGTGTGATAGGATTTGGACGCCGTAGGATTCGGCGCATGGAAGGACGTTGTGAATGGCGATGAATAAGCGTTTCTCGATGGGTGCGCTGGCAGGCGTCAGTGTCGCGGTGCTCGCGCTTGCAGGCGCCGGGGCGCAATGGCCGGCAGCAATGGCGGATGAACGGGCGGCCGTGAACCAGGCTCAACCCGGCGCGACCTTCGCGCCGCCGCCCGGCGCCCCACTGTCCTTCGCCGACATCTTCGAGAAGGTGGCGCCGGCGGTCGTGTCCATCGACGTGACTTCCAAGGCCAAGGCGAACGAGCAGATGGCGGAACTCGCCAAGCGCTTTGGCGTGCCGGTTCCGAAGCCCAAGGCCGCCCCGAAGCCCAATCGCGCCAAGCCGGTTCCTCCGGGCGGGCCGAATGCGCCTGCGGATCCCGACTCCAGTGATGGCGGCGCTGATGACGACGCGCCTCAGGCGATGGCGTCCGGCTCGGGCTTCTTCATCTCTTCGGACGGCTACATCGTCACCAACAACCACGTCATTGCCGACGCCGACACCATCACGGTCAAGCTCAACGACAAGCGGGAGCTGAAAGGCAAGGTCGTCGGTCGCGATGAGGGCACCGATCTCGCCGTCATCAAGGTCGAGGGCAAGGACTTTCCGTTCGTCAGCTTTGAAAACCGCGCCAAGCCGCGAGTCGGCGACTGGGTCATCGCCGTCGGCAACCCGTTCCTGCTGGGCGGCACGGCCACCGCCGGCATCGTGTCCGCCTATGGACGCGACATCGGAGACAGCTTCGTCGACTACCTGCAGATCGATGCGCCGATCAACCGCGGCAACTCGGGCGGCCCGACCTTC
>CAIUZX010000575.1 GCA_903903715.1 uncultured Caulobacterales bacterium | reverse complement strand
GCGATCTCTTCGGCGAGATTCAGGATCGGCATGGACTGCAGGTGCACCTTGCCGGGGCCGGTCAGGCTGGCGAGGAACAGCCCCTCCCCCCCGAACAGGATATTGCCGAAGCCGCGCACCATTTCGATGTCGAAGGTGATGGTGGCGTCATGCACGCCGACGTGGCCGGCGTGGACCAGCAGGCGCTCGCCGGGAGCGAGCTCCTTGTTCACCACCTCCCCCGACAGGTCGAGGAAGACCGTGCCTGGCCCCGTCACGCTCTGCAGGATGAAGCCCGTGCCGCCGAAGAAGCCTGCGCCGATGCGGCGCTGCCAGGCGATGTCCACGGTGACCGACTTCTCGGCGCACAGGAACGTCTCCTTGCGGCAGATCAGCTGTTCACCAGGCTTCAGCGGATAGGCGATGATGGATCCGGGGAAGCGCGGAGCAAAGGCCACCTGCGCCTTGGGACCCGTCGCTGAGAATTCCGTGATGAAGAAACTGCCGCCGGTCAGGGTGCGCTTGATGCCGTCGAACAGGCCGCCGCCCGCGCCCGTGCTCATCTGCACGGTATCCGTCATCCAGGCCATCGAAGCCGTCTGACTGTAGATCACGTCACCCGGATCGAGTTCGATCTCGAGCGTCTGCATAACTGTGCCGGATTTTCTGTACTTCATGTCGGCAAGATTAGGTCGCGAGTTTTAAAATCTCGTTGACCATGCAGAGGGGGGCGGCGCCCGGAGCTGTGTCCCCGGACGCCGCGTCTATCGAATCAATAGTCGTCGCTGATCTCGTGCTGCAACCGGCGACCGATATCGCCGAGGCGGTGGTAGAGATCGCGCAGGTCCGCCTCATAGAGAACGCCGCCATTGCGGTAGAGCGTGTCGGCCTCCTGATGGCGAAGGCCCTCGGCCCGGTCGTTCAGGCGGCGCAGCTCCCGCGGGGAGAGGTAGCCGTCGCGGTTCGCTTGATTGATCTGCCGCTGCAGATACTCGATCCGGTCATGCACCCCTTCCGGCGCGCCATACCAGAAATCTCCGGGCGGCGGCGGCGGGGGCCGGTAGGCCGGCGGAGGCGGGGGCGGCGGCGGGCGATAGGCCGGTTGCTCATACCGCGGCGGAGGCGGCGGAGGCGGCGCGTCGACCCGGTAGTAGCCGGGAGGGCATGGCTGCGAACTGTTCTGGCCGATCACATTGCCGACCAGGGCGCCGCCCAGACCGCCGACCGCAGCCCCTTCCAGCTTGTTGTGCTTGCCCGCGACCGCCGTGCCGAGGAGCGCGCCTGCAAGGCCGCCCACGATGGTGTTGTTGGTCGTCGCCTGGTTGTTGGCCTGGCGGCAGGCTGGATCTACGGACTGGGCCGAAGCCGCTCCGCCGCCAATGAGACAGAGGCTCACCCCCGCCGCAACCGCCGTTGTCCACATACGCTTGGTCATGGTCTTCATCCTTCGTCTCACCGCCCGCGCAAACTCCAGCCCGGGTCAGCCTTGAGATAAACATCGCAGATGCTGGATGAACCCAGGATGAAGGAAAATTCCGTCGCGAAAGATCTATTCCTTAGATCAAACCTGCGAGGGGACTCGAAGGGTCGGCGTACATCCGTCGCGGC
>CAIUZX010000574.1 GCA_903903715.1 uncultured Caulobacterales bacterium | reverse complement strand
GGGGCGTCCAAGCGCTGGCTGTGGGAGCAGTACGACCGCCACGTCATGGCCGACACCCTCGCCGACTCCGCCACTGCGGCGGACGCCGGGATCGTGCGCGTGCACGGGACAGAGAAGGCGCTGGCCGTCACCTCCGACTGCACCCCGCGCTATGTGGAGGCCGACCCCTACGAGGGCGGCAAGCAGGCGGTGGCGGAAGCCTATCGCAACCTCTGCGCCGTGGGCGCTGAGCCGATCGCCATCACCGACAATCTGAACTTCGGCAACCCCGAGCGGCCCGAGATCATGGGCCAGATCGTGCGCGCCATCGACGGCATGGCTCTGGCCTGCAAGGATCTCGACTTCCCGGTCGTGAGCGGCAACGTGTCGCTCTACAACGAGACCAATGGCCGGGCGATCCCGCCGACCCCGACGGTGGGGGCCGTGGGCCTCCTCGCCGACGGTCGGCGCCGGGCGGGCTTCGGCGCGCTGTCGCAGGGCAAGACCCTGGTGCTGATCGGAGAGACGAAGGGCGCGCTGGGGGCCAGCCTCTACCTCCGCGAGGTGCTGGGCCGCGAGGACGGCGCCCCGCCGCCGGTGGATCTGGCGGCCGAGCGCGCCGCCGGGACCCTTATCCGGGGGTTGATCGCGAAGGGCGAGATCACGATTGTCCACGACCTCTCCGACGGCGGCCTCGCGGTCGCTGCGGCGGAGATGGCGATGGCCTCGAACATGGGGATCGCCCTCTCCAACCCGACCGACGTTCCAGATCACGCCTACTATTTCGGCGAGGATCAGGGCCGCTATCTGATCGCCCTCGCCGCCGAGCGCATGGACGTGCTGGATGAGGCCTGCGAGGCGGCCAAGGTCCCGTACGAGGTCGTCGGGACCTCGGGCGGCTGCGAGCTCGCCCTGTTCGGCGCGGGCGGCGAGCTGATCGCCTCAGTCGATGTCGAGGACATGACCAAGGCCCACGAAGGCTGGATGCCCGCCTATATGGCCGCACCGACCTAAGCTGCGGACGGCGCCTTCGGCTTCGGCCAGAGGGCGTTCACGGCATAAATGAGCCAGAGTAGGGAGGCGGTGCAGATCACGCCGCCTTCCGGCCCCGTCGCGCCGCCGGATAGCCAGTCCGGGCCGGAGATCGCCGCCGAAGTGATTGCGCCGTTCAGAGTGGCCCCGCTATCCGGAACGCCGAACAGATAGCTCTGCGCGAAGTCCCACGCCGCGTGAAAACCGATGGCGAGCCACAGAGACCCGGTGCGCCGCCGGGTCCAGGCCAGCGCCAGTCCCACCAAAAAGACATTGGCGAGGCCGATCGGCGTTTCGCCGGGGTTGGCCATGTGCAGCACCATGAAGATCAGCGACGAGATCGTCGCTGCCGGCCAGAAGCCGAATGCACGGCCGAACAGGGTCAGCAGGGGCCCCCGGATCGTGAGCTCTTCCGTCAGCGCGACCAGGCCGAACAGGACGGCGAAGCCCACAAACCACAGCGGCGCCTCAAGTCCGTGGAGATCGAACGGCGCAAGACGAATCCCACCCAGTCCGATGGTGACCAGCACGACCGTGGTCAGGAGACTGAGGCCAAGACCCGCGCCGATGGCGAGGCTGCGGCCGACGCCGTCAAGCCTGAACCCGACGTCCCGCGCGCTCAGCCCCCCCCGCGTACAGATGATCGCCGTCGCCAGCAGGGCGCCCAGGAGCGACGCCGCCTCAAACACCGCGGACACTGTAGGGTCGGACCCCATGCCGGGGATCACCTGGCGACCATCCGGCAGAGTCTGCGCCTTGAGGCCGAGGGCGAGGGCGCAAAAACTCGAGAAGAGCATCAGGAACAGGAGCCACAGGATCAGAAACCCGAAAGCGCGTCCAACGGACGCCGCGCGTGATCCAAAGCCCTTCAAGACGTCGAGCGCCGGATCGTTCGGGAAAGTGTCAGCGTCGCTCATAAGGCCCTCTTCTCGATCATGTTTTGGCAAAGGGTGGGCGGATGCGCGCGCCAGGTCAATGTCCGGGCATGGCCGCGCGTCCCGTTCACCATCCTTCTTAAGCTCGGGGAAAGGCTATCGGGCGCAAAGTGTAACCTGAAGAAACGACCGGAGGACCGCTGATGGACACGATGGAAAACCGCGAACGCGCTTTTGAAGCCCATTTCGTCTTCAAGGAAGAAATGGCGTTCACCGTCGCGACCTACCGCAACCGTCTCCTTGGTCTGTGGGCCGGTGAGCAGATGGGCCTGACCGGCGGCGCGCTGGACGGGTACGCCCAGGACGTCGTGCACCAGAGCCTGTCGCCGCAGTCGGCCCTCGATCCGGTCGAACGGGTGGCGCGGGATCTGATGGCCAAGGGCGTGGCGAGCTCGCTGGACGAGGTCCGCGAAAAGTTCGAGGCCTGCGCCATGTCGGCGGCGGCGCGGCTGGCGGCTTAAGCTTCCAGCGCCGCCTCTCGGCTGGGCCGGAGTTCGGCCAGAGCGCGGTCCAGCACGTCAAGTCCCGCCCCCGACTTGACGGATTCCACCGTCAGCACGCGCCGCCAGGCCCGAGCGCCAGACCGTCCCTGGAACAGGCCCAGCATATGGCGGGTGATGCCCGCGAGGGACAAACCGCGGGCAAGGGCTGCGGCGATGTAGGGCCGGTAGGCCTCGACCGCCGCCTCCGGCGTCACGACCTCGTCCGCCCCGAAGACGCGCGCATCCACCGCGCCCAGCAGGCCAGGATCATGATAGGCCGCGCGGCCCAGCATGACGCCGTCAAGCCCCTCCCCCTCCGCCATCGCCTGATCGAGGCTGGCGAGGCCGCCGTTGAGCACGATGCGCAGATGCGGCCGCTCCGCCTTCAGCCGCCGCACGAGGGGATAGTCCAGCGGCGGAATGTCCCGGTTCTCCTTCGGCGACAGGCCCGACAGCCAGGCCTTGCGCGCATGCACGATGAAGATCGAGACGCCCGCGGCGGCGCAGGCGTCCACCAGCGTGAACAGGCTCTCTTCCGGGTCCTGATCGTCGACGCCGATGCGGCACTTGACCGTGACCGGGACCTTCACCGCCGCGCCCATCGCCGCCATACACTCGGCCACCAACTCGGGCTCGCGCATCAGGCAGGCGCCGAAGCGGCCCGACTGCACCCGGTCGGACGGGCAGCCGACATTCAGATTGATCTCGTCATAGCCGAAGCCTTCGCCGATCCGCGCCGCCTCGGCGAGCTGTCCCGGCTCCGACCCGCCGAGCTGCAGCGCCACGGGGTGCTCGACGGCGTCAAAGCCGAGCAGATGCTCCCGGTCGCCGCGCAGCACCGCCGGGGCCGTCACCATCTCGGTATAGAGCAGGGCGCGGGTCGTCAGCGACCGGTGAAACGCCCGGCAATGCCGGTCCGTCCAGTCCATCATCGGGGCGACGGAAAATCTGTAGGCGTGTTCGTCCAGCCGACTGACCCTTGCGCGCTGTTGGGTGAAGGGCCGGTGCGGCCCGCGACTGGTCGTTTCCATACCCTTCGCCGCCTCAACAGTCAGCGCCAAATGCGCTGCGACGCCTTCAGTGGGCGTCTGGTGGGGGCGGGGCGGATGACTGAGCGACCGGTCGGCAGAACGGGACCAGCACGAGGGCGAACAGGAAGACCCAGGACATGGTTCGGAACACCTCGTTGAAGGCGTTGGTCAGCGCGTACCGACCGACCACGCGCGCAAACTCCGCCTGAGCCAGAAGCGTCGCCTGACGGACGTCGCCAAGACCGCTGGAGAGCTGTCGCGCGAGGCTCGCGATCATGTCCGGCGCATGCGAGCCGGGGCGACCCAGCGCCTCTCCCAGTCTTGCGACCTGCGTCCGGGCGGCGTCTCCCAGCCAGGTGTTGACCACGGCGATGCCGATCGCCCCGCCCAGATTGCGCATGAGGTTGAAGAGGGCGGAGGCGTATCTGAGCTCCGCCATGGCGAAGCCGTTCAAGGCGAGGCCCACGCTCGGCACGATGCACAGCATCACCGCAAAACCGCGAAGCATCTGCGGCCCCATCCAGGCGGAAAAGCCCCACTCCGGCGTGATCCAGGAGGACAGCCAGAGGGCTGACGCAAAGAGACAGAGGCCCACGGCGATGATCCGTCTTTGGTCAACCCTCTGGGACAGCCGCGCGGCGACGAT
>CAIUZX010000573.1 GCA_903903715.1 uncultured Caulobacterales bacterium | reverse complement strand
GTTCAGGAACTCAAGCACGCGCGGCGCCGGGACGAACATGGGCCACAGGCCAAGGCCGAGGAACATCCGCCCCGGGCTGCGGAAATCCGTCCGGTTCTGAACCTTGGTGCGCGCGGAAAACACGACGGCGGCGAGCCAGGTGGCGTACCAGATGACCCAGGCTGCGCTGTTTACGTCATAGACGGTCATCGGGACGCTCCCCTGCCCGCGCAGGCCGTCACGGCTCCGCCGAGACCTTCACGACCAGCTTGCCGTCATGCGCGCCGGTGAACAAGAGGTTCACCGCATCGGCGGCGTTCTCCAGCCCCTCGACGACGTGCGCCTTCCACTTGAGCTGACCGGACATGACCAGGGGGCCCAGTTCGGCGAAGGCTTCGCCTGCCCGGGGGAGATAGTCGATGATGATGAAGCCCTTGATCGTCAGGCGGCGCATCAGGATGCGGGCGAAGTCGTCAAGGCCGGGCGCGGGCCCTTCGGCGTTGTAGGTCGAGATCATGCCGCAGAGCGCCACCCGGCCGAAATTGTTCATCCGGCTCACGACGGCGTTCATGATCTTGCCGCCGACATTCTCGAAATTGGCGTCGATCCCGTTCGGGCAGAGCCGGTCCAGCGCCGCGCCGACGTCCTCGGACTTGTAGTCGATGGCGCCGTCAAAGCCGAGCTCCTCGGTCAGCCAGCGGCACTTCTCCGCCCCGCCGGCGATGCCGATCACCCGGGCGCCGCGGGCCTTGGCGAGTTGCCCCGCGATGGAGCCGACCGCCCCTGCGGCGGCGGACACGACCACCGTCTCCCCCGCCTTGGGCTGGCAGATGTCGATCATGCCGAACCAGGCGGTGAGGCCCGTCGCGCCCAGCACGCTCATGAAGGCGGTCAGGGGCACGCCGGGGATGACCGGGACGGGGGTGATGGCCGTTTCGTTTGCGACCACATAGCTCTGCCAGCCGCCGAGTCCGGTGTTCACGATGGCGCCCACGGGGAAGCGATCCGACCGGCTCTCCTCCACCACGCCGATCCCGCCGCCGCGCATGACGTCCCCCACCTCGACCGGCGGGAGGTACTGGTCCATGTCGCTCATCCAGATGCGGTTGGTGGGGTCGAGCGACAGATAGACCGTCCGCACCAGCACTTCGCCAGCCTGCAATTCAGGCGTCGCAACCGACACATAGTCGAGATCGCCCGGACGGATCTCGCCCACGGGACGGCGCTTCAGCACCCACTGATGATTGATCGGCATGGCGTTTCCCTGTGGTCTTGGTGTTCTGGCTTCAGCTTTACGGGTCGAGGGTCACGGGAACGATGGTCACGCTCTCGCCGCAGCCGCAGGCGTCGGTCTGGTTCGGGTTGTTGAAGACGAACTTGGCGGATAGCGGCGTCGCGACATAATCGATTTCCGAGCCCAGGAGGAACATGACCGCCTTCGGCTCGATCAGGATGCGCACGCCCTTGTCCTCCACCACCTCGTCGAGGGGCTCCTGCGCGGCGGCGTATTCGACAATGTACTCCTGCCCTGCGCAGCCGCCATTCTTCACCCCGACGCGCAGGCCCGCATAGGGCTGCTCCGCACGGGAGAGGATCTCGCGCACGCGGTCGGCCGCCGCGTCGGTCAGGGTCACGACCTTGGGCCTTGGCCTCCGGGGTCTTGAGGACGTCTGGAGATCCATAACTCCTCCTATTCTTCCTTATCGACGTTTGTCTTTTCGGGAAAACCGGGAACCACTTTTCCCTGACAAACTCTAGAACATGTTCAGTTGCAGCTTGGCTTCGTCCGACATGCGGGTCTGGTCCCACGGCGGCTCGAAGACAAGATTGACGTGGCAGCCGCGGATGCCGGGAATCGACTCCACCGCCGTCTGCACCCAGCCGGGCATCTCCCCCGCCACCGGACAGCCCGGCGCGGTCAGGGTCATGTCGACCACCACGTCCCGGTCATCGGAGACGTCGACCTTATAGATAAGCCCAAGCTCGTAGATATCCACCGGGATTTCCGGATCGAACACGGTCTTGAAGGCGCCGACCAGGGCGTCGGTCAGCCGGTCAAGCTCGTCCTGAGGCAGGGCGCTCTCGCTGGCGGGCGCGGTTTGGGCGGCGGCGTCTGGCATATCCGTCATGGTCTGGCTCACGAAAAGAAGCGGCTGACGCGGTGGAGGCCGTCGACCAAAGCGTCGGCCTCGCCCAAGGTATTGTAGAACGCGAAGGACGCCCGCGCGCTGGAGGTGACCCCGAACCGGCGCATCAAAGGCTCCGCGCAGTGGGTTCCGGCCCGCACGGCGATCCCGTAGCGGTCAAGGATCTGGGCGACGTCGTGGGCGTGGGCGCCGTCGAGGGTGAAGGTCAAGATCGCGCCCTTGTCCTTCGTCTCCCCCAGCACCTTGAGCCCGTTGATCTGGCGGGCGCCTTCGACGGCGCGGCTGTAGAGGGCCATCTCGTGCGCGCGGGCGGCGGGAAGATCGATCGTCTCCAGCCATTGGATCGCAGCGCCGAGGCCGATGGCCTCCAGGATCGGCGGCGTCCCCGCCTCGAAGCGGTGCGGCGGGTCGGCGTAGGTGATCTTGTCCATCGAGACGGTCCCGATCATCTCGCCCCCGCCCTGATAGGGCGCCATGTCCGCCAGCCGCTCGGCCTTGCCGTAGAGGATGCCGATAC
>CAIUZX010000572.1 GCA_903903715.1 uncultured Caulobacterales bacterium | reverse complement strand
GCCTGCGGGAGGTGGCGGTTCACCAGCGTGCCGTCCGGCAGGTTCACATTCTCCACCTGGTTGTCGAGCATCGAGGTGGCGCCCTGCAGGGTCAGGCCCGGGATCGGGTGGGAGATCACCTCGACTTCGAAGCCGTCCTCGGTGGCGTTCTTGTTCACCACGCTCTCGACGAACTGCTGATAGGTGAAGGCCTGATAGTTCTTGTAGTCATAGTGGAAGGCCGTGAGGTTCAGCATCGTCCGCATCGGCAAGGTCGACTTCACGCCCACTTCAAAGGCGTTCAGCACCTCGGGCTTGTAGGGGATGCCGTTGAGGAACGCCGCCTCATAGCCCGCAAACGGCGTCGCGGTGCTGAGGGTGAAGCCGCCGCTCTTCGAGCCGCGGTTAAAGCTTCCATAGATCAAGATCCTGTCGGTGGGCTTGTAGTCCAACTCCGCCCGCATCGAGTAGTCATCGAAGGTCTTGTCCGCGTCTGACGGCTTGACGGTGATGCCCGTGGTGACCGGCGCTGTTCCGTTGAATGCGTAGACCTGGTTCGTATTGAATATGATCTGTTCAGAGTAGGTGTCGACGGCGCGATAGTCGACCTTGCGCTCATCGTTCCAGTAGCGGACGCCGAGAATGGCCTTGAAGTTGTGAGGCAAGGTCCACTCATCCTGCGCGAACAGGGCGTAGGACTTGGTGTTCTGGGTGAAGCGGACGTCCGGAATGTAGGGGCCATAGGCGCCGCCCACGGAGTAGACGTCAGTATAGCCGTTCTGCGGCGCCGGCAGGGCGTAGGACGCCGTGTAATAGCCGTCCACGTTCATCGCAAAGGCGCCGACCACCAGCTCGTGATCGCCGAAATGGCCAGACGCGCGAACCTCTTCGGAGATCTGCTTCACATTGGCGTTCTGGGCGAAGTTCACCTGATGGCTGGGCGAGGCGCTGGGATCTTCCAGGTAGTGCTTCCCCGCCGTCTGGGTGTCGGTGATCGAGGTGATCCGGAACGGGCCGAGCGGGAACTCCACCTTCAGATTTGCGCCAAACAGGGAGCGATCCGTATAGGACGGGCCCTTGGCCTCCGTCAGGAAGGGATTGCCGCCCCGCTGCGGGTCGAGAGCCGTGTTTTCGTAGCCGCTGAAATCAGGACCCGTTTGAGTATAGGCGCCCTGGTTGTGCGCGTCCGGATTGGCGCCTTCCCAGGCGTACATGCCCGCCGAGTGCTCATGCGGATTGCGCGCGAAGCGCAGGTTCAGCGTGACATCGGTCTGTTCATTGGGCTGCCAGGTGATGATGTCGCGGATAGCCCAGTGATGGTTCGCGCCGCGGTTGGGGGAGGCGCCGTGCAGGGACTTGATATAGCCGTCGCTCTCCGACTGCATGCCGGACAGGCGCATCTGCAGCTTGTCCGTGATTGGCCCCGACACAGCGCCCTCGATGTTGAAGGCCTGATAGCTGCCGGTTCCGACCGTAAGGTAGGACTGGAAATCCTTTGTCGGCTTGGCCGAAATGAACTGGATGGCGCCGCCGGTGGCGTTGCGGCCGAACAGGGTCCCCTGCGGCCCACGCAGCACTTCCACCCGCTGGAGGTCGAACAGGGGGAAGCCCGCCGAGACGAAGGAGCTCGAATAGCTGTCGTCCTGATAGACGGCGACCGGCGGCTCCTGCTCATCGCCGAAGTCATTCTGCGAGACGCCGCGAATGTTGAAGACAACGGCGGACGGGGTGTATTCGTTCATCTTCAGGCCCGGCGCGACTTTGGTCAGGTCGGTCGAGTCCTTAATGCCGGAATTGGCCAGCTGGGCCGCGCCCACAACCGTGACCGCAATGCCGACGTCCTGCAGCCGCTGCTCCCGGCGCTGGGCGGTGACGACGATCTGCTCCACCTGATCGGCGGCCGCTGGCGCATCGGCGGCCAGGGCGATCTGCGGCGCGGCGGACATCGCCCCCAGCGCGGCAGACCCCAAAAGGAGCGCGCGGGCGGTCGGGGTCAGGCGAGACATCATGGACATGATTGCATTCCTTCAACGGGTCCGAAAACCTTAGGTCGCCCTACCCGGCGACCCTTGAATAAAATCGTCATATGACGTGCCGCGCACGTCATCGTTTTGTCGCAACACAAATCGGTCACGAACCGATGCGTCGGCGCCACTATCGCTGCGCCGATTCCCAGTTAGCGGCGACGTGATAATCGGCGTTGGAGGGGTTCAGCGGCGGGCGCCCGAGGATCTGGTCCGCCGCCTTTTCCGCGATCATCAAGGTGGGCGCATTGAGATTGCCTGTGGTGATGGACGGCATGATGGAGGCGTCGACCACGCGAAGTCCCACCACGCCGATCACCCGCGTCGCCGCATCAACGACCGCCATCGGGTCGCTTTCGCGCCCCATCTTGCAGCTGCAGGAGGGGTGATAGGCGGTCTCGACCTTGTCGCAGATAAAGGCGTCGATGTCGGCGTCCTCCGTCACGTGCGACCCGGGCTGAAGCTCCTCCCCGCGATAGGGATCGAAGGGGCCTTGCGCGAAGATCTCCCGCGTCAGGCGCACGCAGGCGCGCATTTCCGTCCAGTCGTCCGGATGGCTCATATAATTGAAGCGAATCTCAGGTTTTGCATCGTAGGCGGATGATTTCAGGCGCACCCAGCCCCGACTCTTGGAGCGCATCGGCCCAACGTGGGCCTGAAAGCCATGTTGCTTTGCCATGGACTGGCCGTCATAGGTCACCGCGAGCGGCAGGAAGTGGTACTGGATGTCCGGATAGCGGATCCCGGCGCGGCTGCGGATGAAGCCGCAGGTCTCGAAATGGTTGGTGGCGCCGAGGCCATCCTTGAACAGGATCCAGCGCGCGCCGATGAACGCCTTGGCCAGCGGACTCATCGCCGAATAGAGCGTGACCGGCTTGGTGCAGGCGACCTGAAAATAGAACTCTAGGTGATCCTGCAGGTTCTCGCCGACCCCCGGCCGGTCGCACACCACCGCGATCCCGTGCGCCTTGAGCTCCGCTGCGGGACCGACGCCGGACAGCTTCAACAGGTGCGGAGAATTTATCGCGCCGCCGCAGAGGATAACTTCCCGTCGCGCCTCAGCCGACATCGCCGCGCCCCGCCGGACATAGTCGACCCCCGTGGCGCGCCGCCCCTCAAAGCGCACCTTGGACGCCACTGAGTGCGTGCGAACTTCCAGATTATTCCGATGGCGGATGGGTTTCAGATAGGCGTTGGCCGCGCTCCAGCGCCGCCCCTCGCCCACTGTCATGTCCATCCGTCCGAACCCTTCCTGTTGCCGTCCGTTCACATCCTCTGTGAGCGAATAACCAGCGGCTGCGGCGGCGTCGAGCCAGGCCTGATGCAGACGGTTTCGAAGGGTTCCGTAGCGGGTCTTTAAGGGCCCGCCCGATCCGCGATAGGCGTCCCCGCCCTCATCCCGGTCCTCCGCCCGCTTGAAATAGGGCAGGACGTCGGCAAAGCCCCAGCCGTCTGCGCCCTCATCCCGCCAGCGCTCGAAATCCAGCGGATTGCCGCGGATATAGACAAGGCCGTTGATGGAGGACGACCCCCCCAGCACCCGCCCCCGCGGCGTGTGCAGGCGCCGTCCGCCGAGCGCAGGCTCCGCCTCCGACACATAGTCCCAGATGTAGCGCTGATCGTTCATCGGGATCGACAGGGCCGTCGGCATCTGGATGAAGATCGAGGCGTCGTCGCCGCCGGACTCGAGCAAGAGCACGCGGGTGTTCGGATCTTCGCTCAGGCGGTTGGCGAGCACGCACCCCGCAGAACCTGCGCCGACGATGATGTAGTCAAAGGCTTCAGACATGGATCGTCGCTCAGTAGGGCGCGTCGATGTCGGTCAGGGCGACATAGACGCTTTTCAGCTGGGTGTAGTGCTCGATGGCCGCGCGGCCGTTCTCCCGGCCGATGCCGGACTGCTTGACGCCGCCGAAGGGCAACTCGATCGGCGTGATGTTGTACTGGTTGATCCAGCAGGTGCCTGCCTGAAGTTGCGCGATCACCCGATGCGCCCGGGCGAGATCCCTTGTGAAGACCGCGGCGGAAAGGCCGAACTCTGTATCGTTCGCCCGCACGATCACCTCGTCCTCATCGTCGAAGTCGAGGACGGACATCACGGGGCCGAAGATCTCCTCCCGCACGATGGACATGTCGTCCGAACAGTCCGCGAAAATGGCCGGAGAGACAAAGTTGCCGTGCGCAAGGGCGCCGTCCGTCAGCCGTTCTCCGCCGATCAGCAGCTTCGCCCCCGCCTCCTTGCCCTGGTCGACATAACCGAGCACCTTTTCCATGTGGGCTTTCGAGATCAGCGCGCCGACCTGGGTCGTGGGATCGCGGGGATCGCCGATCTTCAAGGCCGCGGTGCGGGCGAGGAGCTTGTCCAGGAACGCCTCCCGCACCGACCGGTGCACGAACACCCGGGTGCCGTTGG
>CAIUZX010000571.1 GCA_903903715.1 uncultured Caulobacterales bacterium | reverse complement strand
CCGCGACTGCTTGAACAGGTGCGTCGACTGCGACAGGACCGCCCCGCCGCTCGCCGTGTGCGCGAACCGGGTGCCAGCCGACGGCGTGGTGACCGTCGCCGTGTACGGGCCGGAGCCGGTGACCGTGCCGACCTGCAGCCACTCGAGGTTCGCGCCGCCCGAGTCGCTGATCTGAAGCTTGGAGTTCGCCGGGACGGCCGCGGTGAGCGACAGGGTCGCCGCGCCGGCCGCGCAGTTCGCCGCCAGTGTCGTGGAAACCCCGGCGGTGACCGTGTCGGGCCCTATGATGGCCCGCAGCCAGTTCCCGAACAGGTCCGCGTAGCCGTTGACGTCGATGTCCCACGTGCTGGACGCCGGGCCCTGGTTCAGCCCCTGCACGACCGAGTCGTTCGCCCTCACGCTCTCGTCCCGCAGCGGGGCGATCATGTCAACGTACTTCGTGCCGGTGTTCCACGGGATCGACCAGGCGGGAACCTGGTAGGCGTACGGGACGGCTTCCTTGACCATGCCGAGTTTGGCCAGGCGGGAAAGGACGGTCATTCGCCCGGCTCCTTGTCTGCGGCCTTGCCGCGCTTAGCCGGGGCCTTGGCGTCATCGGGCGAGTCGGCCGCGCCGTCCGGCGGGTCATCTGCCTTGGCGCCGGCCTTCTGCTTCGCCTTCGGCGCGTCGAGCCACGTGCAGCCGGTCGGCAGCCCGTGGATCTCCGGGTCGTGATCCGGCCAGTCGAACTCTTCGTACGGCCCGACCTCGCGGCCGAGGTCGTTGACCCTCAGCACGCCGCCGCCGTCGTTCTTGAATCTGGACAAGGGACCTCCCGGTCGGCGGGACTACGGTGATGGGGTGAAGCGCAAACCGGCAAGCGTGCTTGCGGTCTAGGCGATGACTTCGAAGTCGTCCGCGTAGTAGGTGACCAGCCCGCGCAGTTCCTTGTCCGCCGGGATCGTCACCCATGGCGGCTCGATCGAGACGTGGACGCCCGGAGACCTCGGCACCTCGCCCGCGCTCAGGAACGCCCCGCCGTGCGTCTTGTCGCCGAGGGGGCCGCGTATCCGCTGCACCAGCAGGTCGAGGGCCTTCTTGAAGTTCTGCTGCTCGCCCTCGGCGATGCCCGGCGTCGTCTGCCGTATCGGCCAGTGGAGCTCGAGGGCGATCTGGTAGTGCGGCATGATCCGGGCGTTCGCCGACCGCTGGTCGTCCATCTCCAGCGACATGACGTACAGCTGCGTCTTCTGGGTGGCCGGGGTGCGGGTCCAGAAAGCCTGCAAGACCTGCCACGGTCCGCCTGCGGAAGCCGGGAGCACGGGAAGGCCGTCGTCGGCCGTGGTGTTCAGCCACGCGGCCTCGCGCGTCTCTACCGTGCTGATGCCGGTGTAGCCCATGCTCACCCGCTTCCACGTGGGACGATGGCGGGCATGAGAGACCAGGGGATGAGCGAGATCCGTCCGGAGCAGATCCCGACGACCTTGATGCAGCCGGCCATGGACGCCGGGCATCCGCCCGATGGCGTGAGCGAGCAGACCGGCGGGAGCGTGACCTACGGCCCCGGCACTCTCGTCTGCACGGCACCGCCGAACGCGGCCATGCGGGTGAGCTTCTTCGACGAGGGAGCCTGCTACATCGACGGGGAGAGCGTTGCTGTAGGCGAGACGCGGATCATCAAGCCTCGCGGGGCGTCGTTCACGGTCAAGATCGTGCCGGCTATGCAAGTCCCTGGCTTCCCGGTGCAGATCCACCAGGACTGGCCGGAGGGATGCCGGTGCGTGATCATGGGCGGCGTCCGGACTGCCCTTGGCGACGGCCCGTGCCCGCTGCATGATGGGGAGTGGCCGGTGTGAGCGCCGACGAGATGACGGCTTGGCTCCGCGCTCAGGTTGAGGCGGACAAGGCGGCGGCGCGGGCGCTGATCGGCGGCGGCTGCACGGGCATATGGGAGAT
>CAIUZX010000570.1 GCA_903903715.1 uncultured Caulobacterales bacterium | reverse complement strand
GACTATGCGAAGCCCGAAACCTGGCTTTGTCGGCCGAGGCGAATCGACGCCTGCACCCATACGAGCCTTTCCGCGACGGTCGTCTCCGAGGACGGTTCGGTCCGCGCAGAGCCGTTCAAGGCCGCCGCGAACCCGCCGGTGGACTGCTTCTACGTCTATCCGACGGTCTCGACGCAAGGGATGCCGAACAGCGACATGCGGGTGACGGCGGCGGAGCAGTCGGTGATCACCGCTCAGTTCGCAAGGTTTGGGTCGACGTGCCGCCTGTTCGCGCCGATGTATCGTCAGGTGACCCTCTCGGCCTTGCGGACCGCCATGGCGGGAAAGCCGAACCCCGGCGACCCGAAACTTGCCTATGAGGACGTGCGCGACGCCTGGAGACATTACCTCGCCCACGACAACAAGGGGCGCGGGGTGATCCTGATCAGTCACTCGCAAGGGACGCGCCACCTCACTCAGTTGATCAAGGAGGAGATCGAGGGACGCCCGGCCCAGTCGCGCCTCATCGCCGCCTATCTGCTGGGCGGGCAGGTGACTGTGGCGGACGGGTCGGACATCGGCGGCAGTTTCACCGCAACGCCGCTGTGCCGCTCCGCCGCCCAGACCGGCTGCGTGGTCGCCTACAACAGCTTCCGGGAGGAGATCCCGCCCCCCGCTGACGCGCGCTTTGGCCGCGCGCCCGTGGGACAGACCACCGCCTGCGTCAGCCCGGCGGCGCTGCTGAACGGCGGGACCGAGCTTGACGCCTATCTGATCGCGGCCGGGATGGGGCCGACCTCCAACCCGGCGCCCGACTGGGCGGGTCAGGGGACAAAGATCGCCACGCCCTTCGTGCGCCTGCCAGGACTGGTCCACGGCGCCTGCGTCAAGGCGGACGGCGCGTCATATTTCTCGATCAGCCTGACCCCCGGCAAGGGCCCGCGCGCCAAGACCATTCCAGGCGACATTCTCATCGGCAAGACGGTGCTGAAGAGCTGGGGCCTGCATCTGATCGACGTCAATCTGGCCGAGGGCGATCTGGTGGAGCTGGCGGGGCGGCAGTCGCAGGCCTTTCTGGCGAAGCGCTGACGCTGGCGGGGCTCACCTTCGCCTGTTAGAGACCCGCCGATGAGCGTGCTGCACCTGATGGGCGCCTCCGGGGACGGAGGGGCGGAAACCTACTTCGTCGACCTCGTCCAGGCGCTGGCGAGGGGCGGCGCGCAGCAGGCGTGCGCCATCCGTCCGCACGCCGCACGGCAGGCGGCGCTGGCGGCGGCGCGGGTTCCTGTGACCCTCGCCCCCTTTGGCGGCCCGTTCGACTTCACTACCGGTCCAAGACTGCAAAAGCTCGCAAAGGATCTGCAGCCGAAGGTGATCGTGCAGTGGATGAACCGCGCTGGTCGCTTCGCGCCGAAGGGCCCGTGGGCGAGGATCGGTCGCCTCGGCGGCTATTATGACCTCAAATATTACAAGGGCTGCGACCTCTTGGTCGGCAATACGCAGGACATCGTGGACTGGCTGGTGCGGGAGGGCTGGCCGAAGGATCGGGCCATGTGCATTCCCAACTTCGCCGCCGAACGGGATGATCCCGCAGTGGACCGGGCGAGCCTCGACACGCCGTCGGATGCGCCGCTGATCCTCGCCATGGGCCGCCTGCATACGTCGAAGGCTCACGACGTCAGCCTGAAGGCGCTCAAGCAACTGCCCGACGCCTATCTCTGGATCGCCGGGGCCGGTCCGCTGGAAGACGAGCTGAAGGCCCTCGCGAGCGAGATCGGCGTCGCCGACCGGGTGCGGTTCCTGGGCTGGCGGACGGATGCAGGCGCGCTCTACCACACCGCCGACGTCTGCGCCTTTCCCTCCCGCTACGAGCCGCTGGGCAATGTGGTGATCCAGTCCTGGGCGCATGGCCTGCCGATCGTGGCCGCCGCCTCGCAAGGGCCGGGAGAGCTGATCACGGACGGCGTCGATGGCCGGCTGACGCCCGTCGATGACGTGGACGCCTTTGCGGGCGCGCTGCGGGAGCTGATCGACCAGCCGGCTCTGCGCAAGACGCTGGTCGAGGCGGGTCGCAGCCGGGTCGCCAGCGACTTTTCCGAGGCCGCCATCGTCGCAAAGTGGCGCGAGGTGTTCGCCCGCTTCGGGGAGCCTCTCTGATGTGCGGCATCGCAGGCGTTCTGGGGGCCAGCGACCTCGCCCTCGCGGAGGCCGAGACGAAGCGGATGATCGGCGGCCTTCTGCACCGCGGGCCGGACGGGGTGCGCTATGAGACCGTCCGGGGCCACGCGCTGGCCCATGCGCGCCTGTCGATCATCGACCTCGAAGGCGGCTGGCAGCCGATCCATGCGGGCGGCGCGACCGTCATCGGAAACGGCGAGATCTACAACTATATCGAGCTCGCCGCCGACCACGACCTGAACAGCGTCCTCTCCACCGGCTCCGATTTCGAGCCGCTGGCGCATCTCTATGCCCGCGAGGGGCCGAAAGCCTTTCGCCGCCTGCGGGGCATGTATGCCCTCTGCCTGATCGGGGCCGATGGCCGCGTGTTCCTGGCGCGGGACCCCTTCGGCATCAAGCCGCTCTATGTGCGCGAGCTCCCATCCGGCGTCGCCTTCGCCTCGGAGCCCGCCGCCCTCATGCCGCCCCCTCACCCGGCGCCGGACAAGGCTTTGGTGGAGGATCTCCTGACCCTTGGCTATCGGACGGGGGACGCGCCGTTCGGGGCCACGTCCCTCGACCCCGGCGAGGTGGCGGAGGTGCGGGACGGCGTCCTGATCCGCCATGTCGATCGGCTGCCCCGCGCGCCAGGACCCGCCCGCCCGAAGCCGAACGACGAGGCCGCGGCGCTGATCGCCCTCGATTCTGTGCTGGAGAACAGCGTGGCGGTGCACCAGCGCTCCGACGTGCCCTACGGCCTCTTCCTGTCGGGCGGGGTCGATTCCAGCATCATCGCGACCCTGATGGCGCGGCTGAACGCGCGGCCGGTCACCGCCTTCACCTGCGGCTTCGATGTTCCAGGCGCGGCGGACGAGCGCCAGAGGGCTGAACGCATCGCGCGCTCCCTCAATCTTGACTGGCGGGAGACGACCTTCACGGAGGAGGACTTCTGGCGCCTCGCCCCGCGCGTGGCGGGGGCGCTGGACGATCCGACCACCGACTACGCCTGCCTGCCGACCCTGAAGCTCGCAGAGGCCGCGAAGGGCGTTTTGACCGTCGTCTTGTCCGGCGAAGGCGGGGATGAACTGTTCGCCGGCTATGGTCGCTATCGCCGGGCGCTGAGGCCCGCCTGGCTGGGGGGCCGTCCGCCGACGCCCCGCGCCCGCATGCCCGCGCTGGCCGACCGGGGAGGAGCCGCTGTCGCAAGGTGGGAGGCCAAGGCCGCCAACGCAGCGCCGACCCGCCTTGCCCGCGCGCAGGAAAGCGACATCCGCACCTGGTTGCCCAACGACCTCTTGCTGAAGCTAGACCGCTGCCTGATGGCGGAGGGGCTGGAGGGCCGCACGCCCTTCCTGGACCGGGAAGTGGCGGATTTCGCCCAAAGCCTGCCCGACGGCATGAAGGTCAGGGGCCGCCTCGGCAAATGGCTTCTGCGCCTGTGGCTACAGCGGCATTGCCCGGCGGCGGAGCCCTTCGCGCGCAAGCAGGGGTTCACCGTGCCGGTGGCGAGCTGGATCGCGCCGAGGTCCGCTGACATCGGGCGAAGGATTTCGGACATTGCAGGCGTGCGCGCGGTGTGCCCGGCAGAGCGGATCACGCACATCTTCAGCGACGACTCCGAAGCCGGATCCCGCTGGCCGATGCTGTTTTATGCCTTGTGGTCGCTGATCCAGATCGACGGCGAGTCGGCGGATTCGGCGGTGAAGATCGTCACCGGGGGCGTCTGAGGATCAGAAGAACCGGCGGCGAAGCTTGCGCAGGAAACGCCAGTCCGTCGGGATCCAGAAGCGCTCCATCCGCAAGGTCTCATGCCAGATCACCGGCACGATCTCCCAGCGCAGCAGGCGGCGGATCGGATACACCCAGCGTGGATAGCGCCGCTGCATATGGATGAAGCGCCGCCGCCAGCGCAGCGACGAGCGCAGCACCATGATCAGCCCGACCATGACGAGCGCAATGCCGAAATGCGTCGGCAGGAACGCCGCCGGCAGCCCGATCACCATCAGCATAAGGCCGAAGGCGATCCACAGGCGCCGCAGGGTTGAGACGAACAGTTCCGTCAATCCAGCTCTCCAGCCTCAGAGACCGCCTTGGCGAGGCTTGAGGCCTATCACGTTTCACACGTGAAATATGGGCTGCGAACCCATGAATGAAATGGTGAGCCGCATGAATTCGCATTCATGTTGATCGACGTCGCGACGTCGCGCCCGTAAGTCACGAACGGGTATAGCGGATTTTCACTGATCGCTTGTGAATTCGCCGCGAATATTTTGCGTCCCTGGCCTATTCCGCCGCTGCGGCGACCTCTGGACGCCAATTCAGTTTTGGCCTGCGGGCGGCTTGCGTCTCGTCGAGGCGCTTGCGCGGCGCAAAATGGGGCGCAGCCGTGAAGCGTTCCACATCCCCCGCCCGCACCGCCTCCGCCAGCCGCCGGAGCGTGTCGCAGAAGCGGTCGAGCTCGGCCTTCGACTCCGTCTCCGTCGGTTCGATGAGCATGGCCCCGTGGACGACCAGGGGGAAATACATGGTCATCGGGTGGAAGCCCTCGTCGATCATCGCCTTGGCGAAATCGAGGGTGGAGAAGCCTTTACCCTCCAGCCAGCTGTCGTCGAACAGGGCCTCGTGCATGCAGGGGCCGTTCGGGAAGGCCGGGCTCATCACGTCGGACAGACGCGCCTTCACATAGTTGGCGTTCAGCACCGCGTCCTCCGCCGCCTGACGCAGGCCGTCGGCGCCGTGGCTGAGCATGTAGGCGTAGGCGCGGACGAACATGCCCATCTGGCCGTGGAAGGCGCTCATCCGGCCAAACGCCTGCGCGTCCGCCTCGGCGAGCTTGAAGCCGTCCGGCCCGTGGGTGACGTAGGGCACGGGGGCGAAGGGGGCCAGCGCTTCTGACAGCACCACCGGTCCCGCCCCCGGTCCGCCGCCGCCGTGGGGGGTGGAAAAGGTCTTGTGCAGGTTGATGTGCATGGCGTCGACGCCGAGGTCGCCGGGGCGCACCCGTCCCACGATGGCGTTGAAGTTCGCCCCGTCGCAGTAGAAGTAGGCGCCCGCCGCGTGGGTCAGCCGGGCGATCTCGCGGATGTCCCGCTCGAACCAGCCGCAGGTGTTGGGGTGGGTGACCATGATCGCGGCGACACGGGGGCCAAGCTTCGCCTCAAGGTCGGCAAGATCCACCCGCCCGTCGGCGGTCTGGGCGAT